>NZ_BCAZ01000059.1:0-34526 GCF_001320205.1 Pseudomonas sp. NBRC 111123 | reverse complement strand
TCCTGTGGGAGCGGCTTTAGCCGCGAAGAGGCCGGTACAGGCACTACAAAAACCGCTTTTGAATTCCCTTGATTGTCTGTAGCCTTCGGCGTCCGATAATAATCCGCGCCCGCAGAGGGCCGTGGCGGTGTACCTGCCGTCCGGCACCCTTAGCCGATCTGCCAGGGCCGGGTGATACACTCGATTTGACGCGCACGCGCGCCTGCAGGTCCAGCGATCATGACCCAGATTTCCGAACGCCTGTTGGTTCAGGCCCACCTTGACGCCAAGCAGCCGAACCCGCTGACTGCCGAGCAGGAGGCCGAATACCGTGCGGCCATCGCTGCCGAGCTGAAAGCGCAGAATGCCGTGCTGGTGGCTCACTACTACTGCGACCCGGTCATTCAGGCGTTGGCCGAAGAGACCGGCGGTTGCGTATCCGATTCACTTGAAATGGCCCGGTTCGGCAAGAACCACCCGGCCGAGACGGTGATCGTCGCCGGTGTGCGTTTCATGGGCGAAACCGCCAAGATCCTCACCCCGGAAAAGCGCGTGCTGATGCCGACCCTGGAGGCCACCTGCTCGCTCGACCTGGGCTGCCCGGTCGAGGAGTTCTCGGCCTTCTGCGACCAGCACCCGGAGCGTACCGTGGTGGTTTACGCCAACACCTCCGCTGCCGTGAAGGCGCGGGCTGATTGGGTGGTGACGTCGAGCTGCGCGCTGGAAATCGTCGAAAGCCTGATGGACAACGGTGAGACCATCATCTGGGGGCCGGACCAGCACCTGGGTCGCTACATCCAGAAGCAGACGGGTGCCGACATGCTGCTGTGGGACGGTGCCTGCATCGTTCACGAAGAGTTCAAGTCACGCCAGCTGGCCGACATGAAGGCGCTGTATCCGGATGCCGCCATTCTGGTGCACCCAGAGTCGCCGGAAGCGGTGATCGAACTGGCCGACGCGGTGGGCTCCACCAGCCAGCTGATCAAGGCGGCGCAGACCCTGCCCAACAAGACCTTCATCGTCGCTACCGACCGCGGCATCTTCTACAAGATGCAGCAGCTTTGCCCGGACAAGGCATTCGTCGAAGCGCCAACCGCCGGTAACGGCGCGGCGTGCCGCAGCTGCGCACACTGCCCGTGGATGGCGATGAATACCCTGGAGCGCGTGCTGCACTGCCTGCGTAACGGCGGCGATGAGATTTTCGTCGATCCGGCGCTGGTGCCAAAGGCGATCAAGCCGTTGAACCGTATGCTGGATTTTACCCAGGCAGCTCGCCTGAAACTCTCCGGTAACGCCTGACGCAAGACCGCGTTGCTTTCTTCGCGGGTAAACCCGCTCCCACAAGAAGCGCAAAGATCTTGAGCGCTGTGCAGTTTCTGTGGGAGCGGGTTTACCCGCGAATAGGCCGTCAGCGCCCCATCATTTCCATAACCATGCGCTTCTGCTCCATGATCTCGCGCTGGCGCTGGTCGATCTGCGATGCCAGCGGGAAGTTGCCGCCCGCCCGGCGCTTGGCGTAATCCAGCTGCTGGATCGCCTGGTCGAAATCCCCCACCAGGGTGAAGTATTCCGCGCGCGCCCGGTGCAGGCCGATGGTGTTGCCCGACAACCCGCGCACTTCAGCCATGTCGTACCAGACGTCCGGGTCATCCGGTCGGCTCTTGAGCAGGTCGTCCAGCACCTTCTCGGCCTCGGCCGGCTTGTTCTGTTTCACCAGCAGGTCGGCACGCACCTGTTTCAGTGGGTAGTTGCCGGGGTAAAGCCCCTGCATGCGCTCGGCGCGCTGCTGCGCGTCGGCCAGGCGGTTGTTGGTGATATCCAGGTCGATCTGAGCGAGGTTGTAGGTGATGTCGTTGGGCGCCTTGGCCAGCAATGGCTTGAGGTTTTCCCGCGCTTCGTTGAGCTGGCCGCCCTTGATCTGCGCCAAGGCCAGGCCGTAGCGCGCAGCGTCCAGTTTCGGGTCTTCGTCGAGCTGGGCGCGGAAGCGCTTGGCCGCAAGGCCTGGAGTGCCCTCGTAGGTGAGTGCAACGCGGGCGCGGATCAGCTGGTAGCGCTGGCTGTCCTCGACGCCGCCCTTGGGCGCCTGTTCGGCGCGGTTGCGGGTGTCGGCGATACGCGATTCAGTTACCGGGTGAGTCAGGAGGAATTCTGGCGGTTTGGCATCGTAGCGGTACTGGCGCGCCAGGCGTTCGAACATGGTTGGCATATTGCGCGGATCGTAGCCGGCCTTTTCCAGGTTCTGGATACCGACGCGGTCAGCCTCCTGCTCGTTCTGCCGCGAGAAGCGCCGTTGTTCCTGAATAGCCGCAGCCTGGGTGCCGGCGATCATGCCGATGCCGGCATCGCCTGCGCCCCCGGCCGCCAGCACGATACCGGCCAGCAGGGCAGCCATCATTGGCAGTTGCATGCGCTGCTGCGCCTCGACGCCTCGGGCGAAGTGGCGTTGCGACAAGTGCGCCAGTTCGTGCGCCAGTACCGAGGCGTACTCGCCTTCAGTCTGGGCATTGAGGAACAGGCCACCGTTGACGCCGACGATACCACCAGGGGCGGCGAAGGCGTTGAGCTCGCGGCTGTCGATCAGGATGAATTCCAGGCGCCGGTCTTGCAGTTGGCTGGTTTCGGCCAGGCGGTAGACGGTGGTTTCGACGTAGTCCTTGAGCTGCGGGTCGTTGAGCTGGTTGACCTGGCCGCGCAGCAGGCTCAGCCAGGCGCGACCGAGGTCGTGCTCTTGTTTCGGCGAGACGATCGCGGAGCTGGCATCGCCCAGTGACGGCAGGTCGTCGGCATGGCCAGGAAGGGCCATCAGGCAGGCCAGCGCCAGCAGGGTGGGGCGCAGTAGATTCATGCAGAAGCTCGCGTCGGTCGAAAAGCCTTACTGTAGCCGGGTCGCGCGGAGCCGACCAGAGGCGGTATGCTACCGGGCTTTGCCCAAGACTGTCCGCCCCGCCCTGGAGACGCGCCCGATGAGTGACACCCTGACCTGCGACGCCGAACTCGACGCCAGCGGGCTGAATTGCCCACTGCCGCTGCTGAAGGCGAAGATGGAGCTCAACCGCCTGGCCAGCGGTGCGGTACTCAAGGTTATCGCCACTGATGCCGGTTCGCAGCGCGACTTCCGCACTTTCGCCCAGCTTGCCGGTCATACCCTGCTGCATGAAACGGCCCAGGCCGGTACCTACACCTACTGGCTACGCAAGGCCTGACCCACCCCAAGGATCGTCAATGTTCAAAGTGCTTCGCGACTGGATAGAGCGCTACTTCTCCGATGAGGAAGCAGTGGTGCTGGCGGTCCTGCTGTTCCTGGCTTTCACCGCAGTGCTCACCCTCGGCGGCATGCTCGCGCCGGTGCTGGCGGGCATGGTCCTGGCGTTCCTGATGCAGGGCCTGGTCAACGCCCTGGAGCGCGTGCGGGTGCCGACCCGGCTGGCGGTAATGCTGGTGTTTGCCCTGTTCATGGGGGCGCTGGCGGTGTTCATGCTGGTGCTGGTGCCGCTGCTTTGGCATCAGCTGATCACGTTGTTCAACGAACTGCCGGGGATGCTTGGCAAATGGCAGTCGCTGTTGCTGCTGCTGCCCGAGCGGTATCCGCACCTGGTGTCGGACGAGCAGGTGCTGCATGCGATCGAGTCGGTACGGGGCGAAATCGGCAAGTTCGGCCAATGGGCGCTGACCTTTTCGCTGTCGAGCTTGCCACTGCTGGTCAATGCGATGATCTACCTGGTGCTGGTGCCGATCCTGGTGTTCTTCTTCCTCAAGGACCGTGAGCTGATCGGGCGCTGGGTCAGTGGCTACCTGCCGCGCCAGCGTACCTTGCTGAGCCGGGTAGGCAGCGAGATGAACCGCCAGATCGCCAACTACATTCGCGGCAAGGGCATCGAGATCCTGATCTGCGGGATAGCCACCTACATCGCCTTCATCAGCCTGGGGCTCAATTACGCCGCGCTGCTGGCGCTTCTGGTGGGGTTGTCGGTGGTGGTGCCCTACGTGGGCGCTGTGGTGGTGACCGTGCCGGTGACGCTGATCGCGCTGTTCCAGTGGGGGTGGGGCGACCAGTTCATCTTCCTGATGACGGTGTACGCGATCATCCAGGCGCTGGATGGCAACGTGCTGGTGCCGCTGCTGTTCTCCGAGGCGGTGAGCCTGCACCCGGTGGCGATCATCTGCGCGGTGTTGCTGTTTGGTGGGCTGTGGGGGTTCTGGGGGATCTTCTTTGCGATCCCGCTGGCGACCTTGATCAAGGCCGTCCTGGATGCCTGGCCGCGGCAGGAGCCGAGCGTTTCACCGATGCTTTGAAGGTAACTGGGGCCGCTTTGCGGCCCCAATCAATCTCAAGCCTTGTTCAGGGCCTGGGCAGCTGCCAATACGGCATCCACATGCCCCGGCACCTTCACGCCACGCCATTCCTGGCGCAGCACACCGTCCTTGTCGATCAGGAAGGTGCTGCGGTCGACGCCCATGTATTCCTTGCCGTACAGCTTCTTCAGCTTGATCACGTCGAACAGCTGGCACAGGGCCTCGTCCTTGTCGCTGATCAGCTCGAACGGAAAACCTTGCTTGGCCTTGAAGTTCTCGTGCGACTTGATGCCATCGCGCGACACACCGAACACCACGGTGTTGGCGGCGGTAAAGGCGTCATGCTGGTCGCGGAAGCCCTGGCCTTCGGTGGTACAGCCCGGGGTGCTGTCCTTCGGGTAGAAGTACACCACCACCTGCTGGCCCTTGAGTTCGGCCAGGCTGACAGTCTGGCCGCCGGTGGCCTGGGCCTGGAAGTCGGCGACGGGTTGGTCGAGTGCTACAGCCATGGTCGGTTTCCTTACATGGGGTTTTGTGGGCGCCACGGCTCGATCAGGGCATCGAGGTTCAGGGCGTCGGCGAAGTCCAGGAACTGGTCACGCAGCCAGCTGATCTGGGTGCCGGCCGGCAGGATCACGGTGAACTGGGCATTGAGCATGCTGCTGCCGGTCTGCGGCGCCAGGTAGGTGTCGCAGGTCATGGCTTCGAGCTCGACGCGGTGGTCGAGGAAGAACTGGCACAGCTCGTTGATGATGTCCGGGCGGTAGGCGGCGCTGACGTAGGCCACGTAGGGCAGGGCTTGTGGGCGCACTTCCTGGTCGGCGCTGCGCACCACGTCGAGGGTCAGGCCGTGTTTCTTGCCCAGGCCCGGCAGCATGGCTTCGAGGCGAGCCAGGGCATCCCAGCTGCCGCCCACCTGCAGCACCAGGGCGCTGGTCTCGCCGTGGCGGCTCAGGCGCGAGGTGACCACCGCGCAGCGGTTTTCGAAGGCGGCGCGGCTGAGGACGTTGGCCAGCTCCATGGGGTTGGGGCCCAGGGCGCTGATGACAAGGAATTGTTCGCGGACGGTGGGGGTGGACATGCAGCATTCCTAAAGCGATGAGCGGTCGGTGCAGGACGGGCGAAAGCCTCCTGTCGGCAGGGCCCGGGGCTCGCATGCGCGGACGTGGACGCTGGCCGGGGAGCAAGGTCGACGGCCCGGCGGGCCGCGCTGCACCGATCAAAGGGTCAAGGGTAGCGAAATAAGGCGCCGAGGGGAATGCTCCGCCCGCCTGCTTCGCTTGTGCAAGGTCGATGCCCCCAGTACCATTACCGCTCTCTTTTTCCGGCAGGAGCAGTTACATGATTGCGGGCAGTATGGTGGCGTTGGTCACACCCATGGATGCACAAGGGCGTCTGGACTGGGTCAGCCTCGACAAACTTGTAGACTTCCACCTGGAAAACGGCACCCACGCGATCGTCGCAGTCGGCACCACCGGTGAGTCGGCCACGCTGGATGTCGAAGAGCACATCCTGGTCATCAAGCACGTGGTCGAGCGCGTCAAGCGCAGCAACAAGCCGATCCCGGTGATCGCCGGCACCGGTGCGAACTCCACCACCGAAGCCGTGCACCTGACCCAGAACGCCAAGAATGCCGGCGCCGACGCTTGCCTGCTGGTCGTGCCGTACTACAACAAGCCGACCCAGGAAGGCCTGTACCAGCACTTCAAGCACATCGCCGAAGCCGTCGACATTCCGCAGATCCTCTACAACGTGCCTGGCCGCACCTCCTGCGACATGCAGGCCGAGACCGTGATCCGCCTGTCGAAGGTCAAGAACATCATCGGCATCAAGGAAGCCACCGGCGACCTGGCCCGCGCCAAGGCCATCCTTGACGGCGTCGACAAGGACTTCATCGTCATGTCCGGCGACGACCCGACCGCTGTCGAGCTGATCCTGATGGGCGGCAAGGGCAATATCTCGGTCACCGCCAACGTCGCCCCGCGCGAAATGGCCGACCTGTGCGAGGCCGCCCTTGAGGGCAATGCCGAGAAGGCCCGCGCAATCAACGAAAAACTCATGCCGCTGCACAAAGACCTGTTCTGCGAAGCCAACCCGATCCCTGTGAAGTGGGCGCTGGTGGAAATGGGCCTGATGCACAAAGGCATTCGCCTGCCACTGACCTGGCTGAGCGAAGGTTGCCACGAAAAAGTCCGTACTGCCTTGCGCCAGTCCGGCGTACTGGTTTAAGAGGAAGTACACCGCATGAAGCGACTGGCTGGTCTTTCCGCGCTCGCCCTTATCATTTCCAGCACCAGTGGGTGTGGCTGGCTGTGGGGCGAGGATGGCTATTTCCGCGACCGCGGCAGCGATTACCTGCAGGCGCACCCGACTGCGCCGATGCAACTGCCGCCGGACGCCGGCAACGTCAAGCGCCTTGACCCGTTGCTGCCGATCCCCCGCAATGTCGCTGACGATCGTGCCTCTGGCGAGTTCGAAGTGCCGCGCCCGCAACCGTTGACCGCCGGTGCCGAAGCCAGCGACTACACCCTGCAGCGCAGCGGCAGCAGCCGCTGGGTACTGGCCCAGCACTCGCCGGCCGAAGTGTGGCCGGTGGCTCACCAGTTCTTCGAGGACAATGGCTTCCGCATTGCTGAAGAGCGCCCGCAGACGGGTGAATTCAACACCACCTGGCAGCGTTTCGACGAACTGTCGGCATCCCTCGGTCAGCGCCTGTCGAGCACTGCCAGCAATGGCGACAGCGAAGTGCGTGTGCGTGTTCGCATCGAGCCCGGCGTACAACGCAACACCTCCGAGGTGTACATCGTCAGCGTCGAACGCCCGGCCGGCAGCACTGCCGACACTGCGTTCCCGTCCACTTCGGCCAACACCGGCGCTGACGCGCTGCTGGTCGACGAAATGCTGGCCAGCATGAGCCGTAGCGCCGAGAAGGGCGGTTCGGTTTCGCTGCTGGCTGCACGCGACTTCGACGCCCCTAGCCGGGTAAGCCTGAGCGAAGACGGCAGCGGTAACCCCGTGCTGTTCCTCGGCTCGGACCTGGACCGTGCCTGGTCCGGCGTGGGCCGTGCCCTGGAGCAGGGGGGCGAGTGGCGTGTCGAGGACATCAACCGCAGCCTGGGCCTGTACTACATCAACCTGTCGGAAAAGCCTGAAGACAAGCAGAACGAGCCTGGCTTCTTCAGCCGCATGTTCGGCAGCGCACCGACCAAGGAAGAACGTGAAGCCCGTGCCGAGCGTTATCAGGTACGCCTGAGCAAGGTTGGCGAGAGCGTGCAGGTCACCGTCGAGAAGAACATCAACACCGTGGCCCCGGCCGATGTCGCCCGCCGCGTGCTGAGCGCCATTCAGGACCATCTGGGCTAAGTGCGCTTCGCGGTACTCGGAAGCGGCAGCCAGGGAAATGGCACGCTGATCGCCAGTGGTGACACGTTCATCCTGGTCGATTGCGGCTTTTCCCTGCGCGAAACCGAGCGGCGTCTGGCGCTGCTCGGGGTGTCGGCGGCACAACTGAGCGCCGTGCTGGTGACCCACGAACATGCCGACCACGTGCATGGGGTGGGGTTGCTGTCGCGGCGCTACAATGTACCGGTCTATCTCAGCCAAGGCACGTTGCGCGGCATGCGCAAGCCGGTGGAGGTGACCGGTTTTCTCGCTTGTGGCGAGCGCCTGCAGATCGGCGCCCTGGAAGTGAGTGCGGCACGGGTCGAACACGACGCCTACGAGCCGTTGCAGTATGTGTTCAGTGACGGTCGCCGACGTTTCGGCATGCTCACCGACCTGGGCTCGTATGATGCGCTGCTGCTTGAACGCTATCAGGGCCTGGACGCACTGCTGATTGAAGCCAACCACTGCCGCGACCTGCTCGCGCGCGGTCACTACCCGGCCTTCCTGAAGCAGCGGGTCGGTGGCATGCAAGGGCATTTGAACAACCACCAGGCCGCGCGCCTGGTGCAAGAGTTGGGCTGGAACAACCTGCAACACCTGGTGCTGGCCCACCTCAGCAGCAAGAATAACCTGCCACATTTGGCCCGCCAGTGCTTCGTCGACACCCTCGGGTGCGACCCGGACTGGCTCCAGGTGGCGAATCAGGAACACGGGCTCGACTGGCGCGAAATCGCCTAGCCCAACACCTCAGCAAGCGGAGCCCAATCATGGAAAAACGCGACGAACTCTACCGCGGCAAGGCCAAATCGGTTTACAAGACCGACGACGCCGACCGCTTGATCCTGCTGTTCCGTAACGACACTTCGGCGTTCGACGGCAAGCGTATCGAACAGCTCGACCGCAAAGGCATGGTGAACAACAAGTTCAACGCCTTCATCATGCAGAAGCTTGAAGAAGCCGGCGTGCCGACTCAGTTCGACAAGCTGCTGGGCGACAACGAGTGCCTGGTGAAGAAGCTGGACATGATTCCGGTCGAGTGCGTGGTGCGCAACTACGCCGCCGGCAGCCTGGTCAAGCGCCTGGGCGTGGAGGAGGGCATCAAGCTGGAGCCGTCCACCTTCGAACTGTTCCTGAAGAACGACGAGAAGGGTGACCCGTTCATCAACGAATCCCACGTTGTCGCGTTCGGCTGGGGTACCGCCGAGCAGCTGGTCGAAATGAAGAAGCTGTCGCTGAAAGTCAACGAAGTGCTGAGCAAGCTGTTCGACGACGCCGGCCTGCTGCTGGTCGACTTCAAGCTGGAGTTCGGTGTGTTCCACGGTCAGATCGTCCTGGGCGACGAGTTCAGCCCGGACGGCTGCCGCCTGTGGGACAAAGAGACCCGCAAGAAGATGGACAAGGACCGCTTCCGCCAGGGTCTGGGCGACGTGATTGAAGCCTACGAAGAAGTTGCCAAGCGCCTGGGCGTGCCGCTGTAAGGCGCCCGCTCACGCAAGCGCCTGATACCACGTGATTTTTTTTGAAAAAAGGTTTGCCTTTTAAAGATTCGCTGGTATGATGCGCGGCATTGGAGAGATGCCGGAGTGGTCGAACGGGACGGATTCGAAATCCGTTGTACTGGCAACAGTACCTAGGGTTCAAATCCCTATCTCTCCGCCATACGCGAAGTAGCCGAAGCCCCCGAAAACGTTGAGTTTTCGGGGGCTTCGTCGTTTCCGGGGTATCAGTCAGGGAAAATTCAGGGCAGCACCTTTTATTGTCTGGTCGCCCTCCATGGCTGCACCTGAATCATCTCGATATCGATACTGGCAAATCGCTATTTCCCCTGTCATGACTTGCCCCTACAATCGGATGCTCTTGCAGTCGGTTGGGTAGTCCAGCCGCATCAGCTAGTCCCAGGGAGAAGGCCTCGATGATCAATTCACCGCTTCAGTTCGGCATTTCCATTTCCGCCGCAGAGCTGGCCGAGCAGGTCGAGATGGCGATGATACCGAGGGCGGTTGATGGTGTCTGGGAGGTGTTGTACCGGGATTATGGATCAGAGGGGGGCGAGAAGCTCTGCGAATTCCTGGAGGGGCGTTTGGGGCGGCTGCAGCGGGCACGTGCTCGTATCGCCCTGATCGATCGGCAAATCAAGCGGTACAGCCTCAACCTGAGCGCATTCGAGATCGCTGGGGCGCTGACCTCGATCGAGTCCCTGTACCACGAATACGAGCAAGCGCTGGACAAGCTTGTTCATGGCATTCATGAGCAGGCGGCTGGCGGGTTGCAAGGTGCGGCCGATCGGATGGTGGCAGTGGGGCGTCTGAATGGCTTGAACAGCCGTGTTGCAGAGGCGCTGGGCAGCGACCTGCTGACCCTGCAGCGCTTGCTCTCAAGTGACTACGGCCAGTATTTCCTGCGGCCGTTCCATGAGCAGCAGAGCAGTCGCGACTTCGTTTCTTATTTCTACGCGAGCAAATACTGCTACGCGCGTTTCTTCCTCGCCCAGGTCAAGGCGTTCTTGCTGCTGCATTTGGTTCAGGCCGATCCCTGTTCGCCATTCCGGATCAAGGATGAACTCAGGGCGTTCGAAATCCTGCTGGGGCGCCAAGAGGTGGAAATGACCCGCCAGTTGCCCCAGGAGGTCAAGGCCCTGGTCCAAGAGCTGGCGCTGGCGTCCCAGGGTGTACGTGACGCCATCGCGGTATCGTTCCGTTCGGGCTTGGGCGATCATGGCCTGCGCTATGGCGATGATAACGGCGTGCACCTTTCCAACGTGGTTCAGGAGTGGCGGCTGGAGCCCATCGAGCCGCTGGTGTTCAACCCGCATAATGATCACCGTTTCCGGGTCAAGCATGCAGTGTCTGGCCGGATCCTCCAGCTGGACGGCCCGGACGGCGCCATTGGGGTCAAGGATTACAAGGACGCCAAGGGTGGCTGGAAGATCAGCTGGAATGTCTCGCACCGGGTGTTCAACCTGCAATTCAAGGGCGAGGCGAAGGACCGCAACAATGACTTGCGCCTGATTGCCCGCACTGGCCCGAACAAGGCAGCGACCGAGGTCCGCCTGAGCGGCAAACGGGTCAATCACCCGTACGAGAACGAGCAGCAATTCCTTATCGAGCCCTATAACCAGCCTTTCGCCGAGCGCGAACGGCTGCTGGTCGACGAGCACCTGAGGCCGGGGGGCTACCTGACCTCGGAGGCGGGTGCCTATACCTTGCATTACCGGCATGACGGCTCGGTAGAGCTGGTCAAGGGGCGCGATGGCAAGGTGGTATGGTCGGCGGCAGCGGGCCACCCGGTGCCGCCGGAGCGTCTTATGCTCCAGCCCGATGGCAACTTCGTGGCCTATGACATGCAGGGGTCGCCTTACTGGGCCTCCGGCAAATACTTCAAGGACCAGCAAGCCTTGTATCGACGTTCGGTGCTGCGGGTACGCAAAGACGGTCGCGTGGAAATTCGCGTACCTGGGCAGGAGATTTTCTGGATCACCCCGCAGCCATGACGGCACAAGCGGCAGGGGGGCGCGTCATGCTCTTGAAAGCGCCAGCTGGAGCGCTATCTAGTCAGAACGAACCTTGATAGCATCTGGCCACTTCACTGAGGGTCGATTGTGTGACATCGTTCTCTTTTTCCGTATGCCTGACGTTGGCCCTGTGCCTGGGTGCCCCAGCCTCCTGGGCCGGTAACACGCCATGTTCCGGGCGCAAGGGTGGGATCGCCGGTTGCGACGGTGATGCCTTTCTTTGCAATGATGGCTCCCTCAGTGCCTCAAGAAAAAGCTGCACGGCCCATACCGGCAACCGGAGTTCACGGCCCGTGGTGAACGCGTTGCAGGGGGCAAGTAGCGAGTGTGCCTGCGGTTCAGGCACCTTTTGTACCGGGCCGCGAGGTGGCGTCTACTGCCTGACGCCCGGCGGCCAGAAAAGTTATCGCCGCCACTGATCCGAAACGCTCACGTTGTCTGTGAGGCAGCCGATAAGCAGGTTGTAACAATCCATACCTTTACAGGGACGTAGCGAGATGAAGCAGGTTGTCTGGTGGGCGGCGTTGGCGTTGATCAGCGGTGTGGCGCAGGCTGCCAACGCGGGCGACCCTTTGCTTGATAGTGCTAGCGCAACCTCCGCTGCCAGCGAGGTCCGTGGTGTTCTGCGCGCCCGTTCCCAGGCGGTGCTGGCCAGCGAGTTGCCGGGCCGGGTCATTGACATCCCCTATGCCGAGGGGCAGTCGTTCAGCAAAGGCGACGTGCTGGTGCGTTTCGACTGCAGCGCCTACCAGGCCCAGGCCAACGCCTCTGCCGCTGCTGTGCGCGCTGCCCGCGAAGAGTTGCACAACAAGCAGCAACTGGCCGCGCTGAATTCGGTCGGCCGTTTCGAAGTGGCCCTGGCCGAAGCGCGCCAGGCTCAGGCCCAGGCTGAATCGCAGGTCTATCAGGTGCAGGTGCAACGCTGCCAGATCAAGGCACCCTTCGACGGCCAGGTGGTGGCGCGCCGGGTTCAGGCGCACGAAAGCGTGGCCAGCGGCGCGGCACTGCTGGAAATCGTCGACAACCGCTCGCTGGAAATCCATCTGCTGGTACCTTCGCGCTGGCTCGGCAAGCTCAAGCCCGAGCAGGCCTTCAGCTTCGTGCCCGATGAGACTGGCAAGCCTATCGACGCGGTGGTCAAGCGCCTCGGTGCGCGCATTGACGAAGGAAGCCAGACTTTGCTGTTGATCGCTAGCGTACCGGCCAACACTCCGGGCCTGCTGGCCGGCATGAGTGGCACCGCGCAGTTCCCGGAGAGCCAATGAACGCGCCTGTTCCCGGCGCCCTCGAGCAGCTGCTCGCCCACTACCTGAAGCTGGAGCGCCAGGCCCGTGCCGCAGCGTCGCTGGAGGCGTTGTCGTTCAGCATGGTCAACGACAGCCAGCCGCTGTTTGGCTATCGCCACGGCGCGTTGCTGATCACCGGCAAGGCTCGTGCATTGACCGGCATCAGCGTAGTGGAGCCGAACGCCCCGTTTGTGGTGTTCATCGAACGGGTCGCCGCGCGGCTGGCAGCCGGTGCGCGATTCGCGCTGGCCGGGCCGGTACCGCCCGAGGACCTGGATCAGGCCTGCCGTGACGACTGGCAGGCGCTGTCGGCGCCCCATGCGTTCTGGCTGCCATTGAAGGACCGCAATGGCGAGGTGTTCGGTGGCCTGTGGCTGGCCCGCGATACTCCTTGGAGTGACGCCGAGCAGGCCTTGCTGGCGCAACTGGGCGACTGTTACAGCCACGCCTGGTGCGCTCTGCAGCCAGGCAAACCGTGGCGCCTGCGCTGGCCGGCCCGTACCCGCTGGGCCCTGGCCGCTGTGCTATTGATGGCTTTGCTGGTGCCGGTGCGCCAGTCGGTCCTGGCGCCTGCCGAGGTAGCACCGCGCAATGGCCAGGTGGTTGCCGCGCCGCTGGACGGGGTGGTCGCCGAATTCCTGGTCAAGCCCAACCAGGCAGTACAGGCCGGGCAGCTGCTGGTGCGCTTCGATGCCACCACGCTCAAGGCCCAGGCCGACGTCGCCGAACGCACCTTGGGCGTCGCCGAGGCGGAATTGCGGGCCAATAGCCAACGGGCATTTTCCGACGCCGACTCCAGCGCGCGGCTCGATCTGCTGGCGGCCCGGGTCGAGCAGAAGCGCGCCGAGCGCGATTACGCACTTGACCTGCTTGGCCGTAGTGAAGTGCGCGCCGAGCGCAATGGCATTGCGGTGTTCGCCGATGCCCAGCGCTTAATCGGCAAGCCAATGCGCACCGGCGAGCGCCTGATGGAAATCGCCGACCCGGCCCAGGCCGAGCTGCGTGTCGAGTTGCCGGTGGCCGACGCCATCGGCCTGGAGCCAGGCGCCGAGGTCGCGCTGTTCCTCGACAGCGACCCGCTGAACCGCCACGATGCCACCCTGGAGCGCATGGCCTACCAGGCGCAAAGTACGCCGGCCGGGCAATTGGCCTATCGGCTTGATGCCAGCTTCGAGCAAGCGCCGCCGCGTATCGGCTTGCGCGGCACCGCCAAGGTGTTCGGCGCCCGTGCGCCGCTTGCCTTGTACCTGCTGCGCCGGCCCTTGGCGGCCCTGCGCCAGTCGGTGGGCCTGTGAGGCTGCCGGCGCTGCGCCCCGACCTTCAGCTCTCGCCGGGTGCGCCGGGGCTTGACGGTTCGCCGCAATGGACCTTGGCCGACCCACTGCGCGGGCGCTACTTCAAGCTTGGCGCGCCAGCCATGCGCCTGCTGCGTCACTGGGAGCAGGGCGATCCGCAGCGGGTGTTGAATGCTGCCAACGCCGAGCCGGGTTTGCCGGTTACCGGGCAGGCGCTGGACGAATTGCTGCGCTTCCTGCGCGGTCATGACCTGATCAGCGCCTTGGATGCCGAGCAACGTGCAAGCTACCCGATCAAGGCCGCGAGCCAGCGCCAGGGCCTATGGGCGCAGGTCTTGCACAAGTACCTGTTCTTTCGAATTCCCCTTTGGCGGCCGGATGCTTTTCTGAACCGTACCTGGCCTTGGCTGGAGCGCCATGGCCCGAACCTGCTGCGCTTCGGTCTGCCAACCGTGCTGCTGCTCGGCCTGTTTCTGGTGATGCGCGACTGGGAGCGCTTTCTTGCCACCTTCCCGCACCTGCTCAGCCTTGGCGGGATGGCGGCGTTCGGCATTGCCCTGGGCTTCGCCAAACTCTGCCATGAGTTCGGCCATGCCTACATGGCCAAGCGCGCCGGTTGCCGGGTGCCGAGCATGGGCTTGGCGTTCATGGTCCTGTTGCCGATGCTCTACACCGATGTCAGCGATGCCTGGCGGGTGCAGGACCGCCGCACCCGCCTGCTGATTGGCGCCGGTGGGGTGCTGGCCGAGCTTTTGCTGGCCTGTATCGCGCTGCTGGCCTGGTCGTTGCTCCCGGATGGGGCAGGGCGCACGGCGGCCTTCATGCTGGCCAGCGCCACCTGGATCACCACGGTGGCGATCAACGTCAACCCGCTGATGCGTTTCGACGGTTACTTCCTGCTCAGTGACTTGTGGGGCGTCGACAATCTGCAAGGGCGGGGCTTCGCCCTTGGCCGCTGGCATCTGCGCGAAACACTGTTCGGCTACGGCGAACCGATGCCCGAGCACTGGCCACCGAAGCTGCGTCGGCGCCTGCTGTGCTGGAGCTACGCTTCGTGGGTCTGGCGCGCGGCGCTGTTCTTCGGTATCGCCCTGGCGGTCTATCACCTGTTTTTCAAGGTGCTCGGCATCTTCCTGATGATGGTCGAACTGGTGTGGTTCATCGGCCTGCCTGTCTGGCGCGAATGGCAGCACTGGTGGCAGCACCGCGAACAGGCCCAGCCGCGCAAGGTGCTTTTGCTGGGTATCGGCCTGGCTGGGTTGCTGGCGCTGTTGATCGTGCCTTGGCGCAGTGGGGTGGAGGTGCCGGCAATGCTCGAAGCTGCGCAGCTCAGCTCCCTGCACGCACCTGCCCCGGCGCGCGTGAGCAAGGTGCTGGTCAAGGATGGGCAAGTGGTGGCCGAAAACCAGTTGCTGGTGGAGCTGGAATCTCCAGACCTGCAGTCGAAGATGGGTATTACCCGGCGTGAAATCGAAATTCTGCAACTGCAGTTGCGCCGCCAGTCCGGGCGCAGTGCCACTGCGGCGGATAGCGGCATTATCGAGCAGCGGCTGGCCGAGGCCGTAGCCGAGTATCGCGGCCTGGCGGCCCAACGCGATCGGCTGGGTCTGCGCGCGCCCCACGCCGGGGTGGTGCGTGACCTGGCGGACAATCTGGTGCCGGGGCGCTGGGTTGATGTCGACTTGCCGCTGGCCCAGGTTGCAGCGCCAGGCTTGCGCTTGCGCGGCTACCTGGCCGAGGCCGACCTGTGGCGGGTCGAGCCAGGTGCCGCCGGGCATTTCGTTGTCGATGACGTTTTGCAGCCTGCCTTGGCGGTAAGCCTTGCAGAGGTGGACGCCAACGGCGTGTCGTTCATCGATCAGGAAGCACTGGTTTCCGAGCATAAGGGGCCGATCGCCGTGCGCAGGGATGCAGACAAGCGGGCGCAGCCGCTGGAGGCCCAGTATGGCGTGCTTTTCGTGGTCGAAAATGGTGCAGCCGGGCACGTGATGCATCCACAGCGAGGCGTTGTGGTGCTCGATGGCGAAGGCATGTCGCTGCTGGGATCCGCATGGCGACGGTTAGCTGCGTTGGGCGTAAGAGAAAGCGGATTTTAGTAGTGCGGTTGCGAGGCAGCTGCGGTAATCTGCTGTCACTTTGCCATGTAAGTAAGCGCGGCAGTCGGCGCAATAAAAGTTAGTGCCAAACGTTATTACAGGAAGTTGCCTTCAATGCTCAAGGACGCTGTGACCCTGCGTGCGCTGCAATCAGACGACATGGCGTTCATCGAGCGCCTTTACGCTGAAACACGTGCCGAAGAAATGTCCCGCAGCGGGTGGCCCGCCGAGCAGGTCGCTACCTTCCTCAGCCAACAATTCCATACCCAGCATGCCTATTACCAGGCCCACTACAGCGGTGCCGAGTTTCTGGTCATAGCGCATGAAGGTAAAGCCATTGGCCGGCTTTACCGCTTCTGGGGGCCGGCCAAAGTCAACCTGATCGATATCGCGCTGGTAGCTGAGTATCAGAAACAGGGTATCGGCAGCGCGCTCGTTGATGAAATGGTGCGGCGTGCCGATGCAGAGGGGTTGCTCGTCGAGTTGTTCGTTGAAACCTATAACCCTGCCCAGCGCTTGTATAGCCGCCTTGGTTTCGCCGTCATCAACCAGTCTGGGGTTTACCTGCGTATGCGGCGCGAGCCCCGGCCTGCCTCAAGGAAAGCCCCATGAGTCGAGAAGACATCCATACCGTGCCCAGCCAGGCGGAACTTGAAAGGGCCGACCCGCAGGGGTTCGTCCTGCAAGTGGCACCGGGGCAGGGTATCCGGGTCACGTTGGCCGGTGTTTACCCTGAAGTGGCGATGAACGAACGCTATGAGTGCTATTCGTTCGTACTGTCCTTGCCCGAAGGCGTGGCGTTGCCGTCGCAGGTGTACCGCCTGTTCGGCCCCGAACAACAGGCATGGTTGCTGCTGCTGACGCCGGTAATGCCTGGCGCCGATGGGCGTCCGTTGCTGGAAGCCGTCATCCACCGCGAAAAAGCCGCACAGCAATAACCGGCACCTGAGAGTTTTCAATAAACGCAACTCAGCTAAGGAAGTGTTCGATGAGCGATCCATTTATCGGCGAGATCAAGATGTTCGCTGGCAACTTTGCACCCCGCGGTTACTCCCTGTGCAACGGGCAGTTGACAGCGATCTCGCAAAACACCGCGTTGTTCTCGCTGCTCGGTACAACTTATGGTGGTGATGGCGTGACCACCTTTGCCTTGCCGAACTTCCAGGGGCGTTCACCGATTCATTGGGGAACGGGTGTGGGCCTGCAACCGGTGGAACTCGGGGAGTTCGCCGGGGTTGAATCCGTCAGCGTGCTGACCAGCAATATGCCTGCACACAACCACACGATCTTTGCCTCTACCGGTGAAGGCACCAGCAACGTTCCGTTGGCCAACGGGTATCTGGCTGCTGCGGTCGACAAGGACCTGAACCCGATCAACATGTATACGGCTGCACCTGCCAACCAGGTACCCCTGAACAGCACCGTCAGCGGCAGTTCCATTCCGCTGCAAACTCGCAGCCCGTACCTGTCCGTCAGCTTCATCATCGCCCTGATGGGTGAGTACCCATCCCGAAGCTAATGAAATGACCGGCGGCGCTTTGCAAGGCGCCGTCACTTTTTTCGCAGCGCTGCCTGAGTAGACAGGGCGGTGGCGCAACTGGAGGCGCACCATGAAACTCATCGAACGATTCATGCGTAAGGCTACCGCGCAAGTGCGGCCCGCCGATCCTGGTACCGCGCCATTGCTGATGGCCTTGGAGCCACGGATCATGTTCGATGCCTCCGTTGGCGCAGTCGCCCAGGATGCAGCGCAAGCCACCACCGAGCCGACCACAGACAGCACCTCCAAGGCGCAGGCCGCGCAGGACAGCGCCAGCGCCGACAGCCGTCCCAGCCAGAGCTCGCAAGGCACCCAGCCTTCCCAGCGGCAGGAGGTAGTGTTCGTCGATGGCCAGGTTGGCAATGTCCAGCAATTGCTGGCTGGCCTGTCAGGCAACGCCGAGATCGTCGTGCTGGACCCTGACAAGGACGGCCTGCAACAGATGGCCGACTACCTCAAGGGCCGCGAGGGGCTGGATGCGGTGCATCTGCTGTCCCACGGCGCCGACGGTACGGTACAGGCGGGCAATGTCTGGCTGGCGTCGAGCAACCTGGCCGAGCACCGCGCCGCCTTGGAAAGCATCGGCGCCGCGCTCAAGGCTGACGGCGACCTGATGATCTATGGCTGCGAAGTGGGTAACAGCAGCACTGGCCAGACGTTCATCGAGCAGTTGGCGGCCATCACCGGTGCCGATGTAGCGGCGTCCTCGGATGACACGGGAACCGCGACACTGGGCGGGGACTGGGTTCTGGAGCGCAGCAGCGGCCAGATCGACACGGCCGCGCTTGTGGTCGAAAGCTACGAGGGAATTCTGGCCGCGTCGTGGAGCACCGGTAACGCACCGTTCAGCACGGCCATTGGCGCCGCTGGCCGTACTGTGGTCGGCGACTTCGACAACGACGGCGATACCGACATCCTCTACCAGACCGGTGGCAATGGCAGCACCTGGCTCTATGCTCGCAGTAATGGCGATGGCACCTTTACCCAGCTTGCTCAGGGCTTATCCCCCTTCAGCGGCGTTACCCTGCCGGACCACGCGTCCACCAACTATTACGTTGGCGACTTCGACAACGATGGCGATGTGGACGTCCTGGTCGGGGTGAACGGCGCCACTGGCGTGTTCCTGCGCAACGACGGTGGTGTGTTTGCAACAGGCAACAGCAGCTCCTTCCCTGCGCCGGCCGCGGCTTCACGCATGGTGGTCGGCGACTTCGACAACGATGGCGCTATCGACATCCTTTACCAGACCGCCGGCAACAACAGCGCCTGGGCCTATGCCCACAACAACGGCAACGGCACCTTCACCTCGCTGAGCCTTGCCCTGTCGCCGTTCAATGGGCTGACCTTACCGGACCATGCCGGTAACAACTACTTCGTCGCCGACTTCGACGGCGATGGTGATATCGATATTCTCGCCACAGTCAACGGCCAGACCGGCACCTACCTGCGCAACAACGGCAACGGTAGCTTTACCAGCCTCGCTACCACGGGCTTCCCGGCGCCATTGGCCAACGGCCGGGTGATCGTAGGGGACTTCGATGGCGACGGTGCTGCCGACATCCTTTACCAGACCGGCGGCAACGGCAGCGCGTTCCAGTATGCCAAGAGCAACGGCGATGGCACTTTCACCTTGACGCCGCTAGCGGGGTCGCCCTTCAACGGGCTGTCGCTGCTCGACCACACCGGCACCAACTACCGCGTCGGCGACTTCGATGGTGACGGCGACCTGGATGTCTTTGCCGCCACCAACGGCGGCACCGGCGTCGTGTACCTGCAGAATGGCGCGGCGCCCGAGCTGGTCAGCACTTCGCCGGCCGACAACGCCACCAGCGTCAGCCCCACTGCCAATATCACCCTGACCTTCAGCGAATCGGTGAACAAGGGCACCGGTAATCTCTACATCGTCCGTACTTCCGACAATACGATTGTCGAGACCATCGCCATCGGCAGTTCGCAGATCACCGGCTCCGGCACCACCTGGACCATCGACCCGTCGATCACCCTGGCCGGCGGCTTCAGCTACGCGGTGCGTGTGGGCCCAAAAGCCTTCGTTGACGCCGACGGCACCGTGTTCAAGGGGATCAGCAACAACACCACGCTGAACTTCACCGTCGCCATGGCCCAGCCGCCGGTAATCGGCAACGTAAATGGCGACGCCGTCACTTACGTCGAAGACAGCGCCTATGTGCTGCTCGACGCCTCCAGCAACGCGACGATCAGCGATGCCGACTCGGCCAACTTCAACGGCGGCAAGCTGACTGTGCAGATCACGGCAGGCGGCACGCTTGGCGAAGACGTGCTGTTCATTCGCGATCAGGGGGCAGGCGCCAACCAGGTCGCCATTTCCGGTGCGTCGATCATGTACAACGGCCTGGTCATCGGCACCTTCACCGGGGGCAGCAATGGCAACCCGCTGGTGATCACCTTCACCAGCAACGCCAACCCGACCAACGTCGCGGCCCTGGTGCAGAACCTGGCGTACCGCAACTCCAATACCGTCGAGCCGTCAACCGCCACGCGCAGCGTGTCGATCAGCATGGACGACGGTGCCGGTGGCAATAGCGCGGTTTGCGTGGTCAGCGTTGCCGTTCAGGGCGTCAACGACACGCCGGTGGCCAGCGTCAGTGCCACCAACCCGACCTACACCGAGAACACTTCGGCGGTACAACTGTTCAGTGGTGCGTTGATCAATACCGTCGAGACCGGGCAGAAAGTGAACCAGATGACCTTCACCGTCACCACCGTTTACAACGGTGCGGCCGAGAAGCTGGTGATCGACGGCAGCGACGTGACCCTGGTCAACGGCACCAGCGTGGTCACCAACAACAACGGCACGGTGGTCACGGTTTCGGTGACCAGCGGTACCGCCAGCATCACCCTCAGCAGCAGCGCGGGCCTGGACGTGGCGACGGCGCAGACCATCCTCAATACCATGGCCTATCGCAACGACAGCGAAAGCCCGAACACCGCCAACCGGGTGGTGACCTTGAACACCGTGAGCGACAACGGCGGCTCGGCCAACGGTGGGCTGCCTACCGCGGCTATCGGTATCTTCAGCACCGTGACCGTGGTCGGGGTCAACGATGCGCCGGTGCTGGCCGGCGCGCCGTACAACTTGCCGAGCATCAACGAGGACACCACCTCGACCGGCACGCGGATCTCGACCCTGCTGACCAACTACACCATGGTCGACCCCGATGTCGGTGCCTTGCGCGGTATCGCGGTGGTTACCAAATCCGGCAACGGCACCTGGCAGTACTCCACCGACAATGCCACCTGGACCGACTTCGGTGCCGTGTCCAATTCCAGTGCGTTGCTGCTGAGCTCCACCACTTATGTTCGCTACGTCCCCGATGGCGCCAACGGCGAGACCGCCAGCCTGACCTTCCGCGGCTGGGACCAGAGCACCGGTACCGCGTCCGTCAACGGTATCCGTGGCACCGCTGATACCACCAGCAACGGTGGCACCACGGCATTCTCCACCACCACCGCGGTGGCCAACCAGGTGGTGACCTCGGTCAACGATGCGCCGGTGATGACCGGTGTATCGCCGACCCTGACCGGGATCACCGACACCTCGGTCAGCAACGGCGGCAATACCGTCCTCTCGCTGCTGGGCGGTGTCACCGACGTCGATACCTCGGCGCTCAAGGGCATGGCGATCACCGGCCTGACCGCCACCTACGGCAAGTGGCAGTACAGCATCGACGCTGGCAGCACCTGGAGCGACGTAGGTGTCGTTTCCAGCAGCGCCGCGCTGATTCTCACCGGGCAGAACCTGGTGCGCTTCGTGCCGGACGGCATCCATGGCGAGACAGCGACCCTCACCTACAAGGCCTGGGACCAGAGCAGCAACGCCGGCCTACAGGGTACCAAGGTCAATGTCACCACCTCCGGCGGCACCTCGGCCTATTCCGTCGGCGCCGACACCGCCAGCGTGGTGGTCACCGCGGTCAACGACGCCCCGGTAGTCACCGTGAGCGGCACCCCGGCGTCCTGGACCGAAGGCAACAACGTCGCCTCCACCCCGGTCGTGGTGGCCCCGACCCTGACCGTGACTGACGCCGACGGCCCGAACCCGTTCAGTGCCGCCGCGCGCATGCTGACCTACTACAGCTCCCAGGACACCCTGAGCTTCGTCAATGACGGTCTCACCATGGGCAATATCGTCGGCACCTGGACCGCCGGCACCGGCACCCTGACCCTGACCTCTGCCGGCAATCAGGCGACCGTGGCACAGTTCGAGGCCGCGCTGCGCGCGATCACCTACAACAACGCGTCGAACAGCCCCAACACCACCACCCGCACCGTGCAGTTCATCGTGACGGATGGCAGCAATGCCGCGTCGACCGCGGTGACCGGCGATATCACCCTCACTGCGGTCAACGATTCGCCGACCATCAGCGCCGTGGCGGCCTTGCCAGTCAACGAGGACACATCAACGCCGCTCAGCCAGATCACCTTCAGCGATGTCGATTCCACCCTCGGTATCGTCACCTTCTCGGTCGGTAATGGCACCCTCAGCGCCACCGGCGCCGGCGGGGTGACTGTGGGCGGCACGTCGACCGCGCTGACCCTGAGCGGCACCCTGGCCAACATCAACAACTTCATCGCCGGCAACCGCCTGGTCTACACCCCGGCGGCCAACGCCAGCGGCGACGTGACCCTGACCATCAACGTCAATACCACCAGCGTATCCGACGCCACCACTACCCTGACCCTGCAGGTCGCAGCGGTGAACGATGCACCGGTGGTCACCGCGCCGGCGTCCATCGTCGTGACCGAGGATGTGTCCAGCGTGATCGGCGGCATCAGCTTCACTGATGTCGATGCCGGTGCCAACACCGTTACCGCGACGTTCTCGGTGCCGAGCGGCACCCTGAGTGCCGCCAGTGGCATGGGGGTCACGGTGGCTGGTGCCGGAACCGATGTGCTGACCCTGTCCGGCAGCCTGGCCGATATCAATTTCTTCATCGCAGCCAACGGCCTGACCTTCAAGACCGCCCAGGACGCCACCAGCAGCGTGACCCTGACGGTGACCCTCAACGACAACGGCTTCAGCGGCAGCGGTGGCGAGAAGACCGATACCAAGACCGTGATGCTCAATGTCAGTGCGGTCAACGATGCACCGGTCAACAGCGTGCCGGCCGCGCAAACCGCCCAGCAGGATATTGCCCTGGGCTTCAACACCGCCAACGGCAACGCCATCGTCATCACCGACGTGGATGCCGGCAACGGGCTGATCACCGTGACCCTGACGGCAACCAACGGCACGCTCAGCCTGGGTAGCCTGAGCGGCATCACCCTGCTGCTGGGGAGCGGCACGAACAACACGGCCATGATCTTCGAGGGCACTCGCGTCAACCTCAATGCCGCGTTGCAGACCCTCAGCTTCAAGTCCGTCAGCGGCTTCGTCGGCGCCGCCAGCCTGACCATCGAGACCAATGACAATGGCAATTCCGGCAGCGGCGGGGCAAAGACCGATGTCGATACCCTCTCGATCAACGTGATCCCGGTGAACCCGAAGGTCACCAGTGTCTCGGCCCAGGGCCTGGACCGCACCGTGAAGGTCGGCGACGAAGTGCTGATCAACGTGGTCTTCGACCAGGTGGTAAACGTCGATACCAGCGGCGGTATCCCGAGTCTGCTGCTGGAGACCGGGCTGGTCGATCGCAACGCGAGCTACCAGAGCGGCTCGGGTAGCAACACCCTGGTCTTCAAGTACACCGTGCAGGCCGGTGACGTCAGTGCTGACCTTGACTTCCAGAGCACCGCTGCATTGCAGCTCAATGGCGCGGTACTGGCCAACGCCAGTAACGACCTTGCGATCCTCACCCTGCCGACCGTGGGCGGTAGCGACGCCCTGGGCGGGCGCAGCAATATTGTGGTCGACGGCGTGGTGCCGTTGGTGGCGAGCGTCCAGGCCCCGTCCGCTGGCACCTACATCACCGGCCAGAACCTCGACTTCACCGTCAACTTCAGTGAGAGCGTGGTGATCGATACCACTGGCGGCGTGCCGCGCATTGCCGTAAGCCTGGACACTGGCGGCACCGTGTATGCCGAATACGTGTCCGGCTCCGGCGGCAGCGCCCTGGTGTTCCGCCTGACCGTCGCCAGCGGTCAGCTGGACAGCACCGGTGTGACCGTGGGCAGCCGTATCGACCTCAATGGCGGCGCCATCAGCGACCAGGCCGGCAACGCCAGCGTGACGACCCTGAACAGTGTGGCCAGCACTGCCGGGGTCAACGTCGACGGCATCGCGCCGACCGTTGTCAGTGTGACACCGCCGCTCGATGGCAGCTACAAGGCCGGCGATGTGCTGAGCTTCACCGTCAACGGCAGCGAAGCGCTGCAGACTGGCGCACTGGCGCCAAGGCTGGTGCTGGATGTGGGCGGGGTGACCCGTTACGCCACTTACGTGTCCGGCAGTGGCAGCTCCGTGCTGGTGTTCCAGTACGTGGTCCAGGCGGGCGACAACGACAGCAACGGCATCGCCGTCAACAGCATCGACCTGCGCGGGGAAGCGCTCACCGACCTGGCCGGCAACGACCTGAACCTGGCATTGAACGGCATGGGCAGCACCGCCGGAGTTCTGGTAGACACCACCGCGCCAGGTGCCAGCAGCATCGTGCGCGTCGATGCCAGCCCGAGCAGCGGCGACTCGGTCCGTTTCACCGTGACCTTCAGCGAAGAGGTCAGCGGTGTGGACGCCAGTGACTTCAACCTGGTCTTCGGAGGCAGCGCCGCCGGTAGCATCAGCAGCGTCACTGCGCTCGATGGGCATACCTACACCGTCGTGGTCGGCGGCCTGAGCGGCCTCGGCAGCCTGCGCCTGGACCTGGCCAACAGCGGCACCGGCATCCTCGACGCCGCCGGCAACGCCATCGCTGGCGGCCTGACGGGCGCCAGCTACAGCATCGACCGCATAGCCCCGAGCGTCGTCAGCGTCGATGTGCCGGCCAGTGGCACTTACGTTGCCGGCCAGACCCTGGACTTCATCGTCAACACCGACGAGGCGGTGCTGGTGGACAGCGGCAACGGCAACCCGCGCCTGGCGATTACCCTGGACAACGGCCGGGTGGTCTTCGCCGACTATGTCTCCACCTCCGGCGGTACTAGGCTGCTGTTCCGCCTCGAAGTCACCAGTGGCATGGCCGGCAACAGCACCTTTGCCGTGGCCTCGTCCATCGACCTCAATGGTGCCAGCCTGCGTGACGCCCATGGCAACGACGCCAATACCGCCTTGAACAACCCGGGCGATACCCGCGGCATCCTGGTCGATGCCAAGGCGCCGCAGCCGAGCAGCATCGTGGTCGACGGCCCGGTGTCGCCGAACGATCGTAGCCTGAGCTTTACCCTGACGTTCGACGAAGCGGTCAGTGGCGTTGATGCTGGCGACTTCTCGGTGCTTGGCAGTCACTCTGCCAGCGGTGTAGTGCAGTCGGTGCAACAGGTTGACGCCAGAAGCTACCGCATCGTGGTTGGCGACCTGCGCGGGCAGGGCAGCCTGTCGTTGAGCCTCAACGCGCCGAACAGCGGCATCCAGGACAGCGCAGGCAACGCCCTGGCCGTCTCGCTGCTCGGCCAGGCGCAGGCCATCCAGAGCCAGGACGTCGGTGATCTGGAGTACCGCCTCAACCCACCGCAGACCCTGGGTGCGCCTCAGGCCGCGTTGCAGGCGCCGCAGGCACCGGCTTTCGTGGCAGACGCCGCTGTCTCGCCGCTGCTGCCCCAGCCTTTGTTCGATGTGCGCACCGTCGGCGGCGACTTGCAGCCACTGGGTACCATCTTCCTCGGCGCCGGCAGCAGTGCGCCGAGCTTCATCGCCCAGGTGTTCGGCAGCAGTGACAGTGGCCGTGGTGGCTTGGGCGGCTTCTTGGGTTTTGGCGGCGGTGATGGCGGGGTATTCGGTAGCAGCGCCTTGGCCAGCGTATTCAGTCATGAAGTACCAGGCGTCAGCGAGATGAACGTGTTCAACGGCAGCCAATGGAAGCAGAGCGATCTCAACCAGGGGTTGCGCGGCGTGTTTGGGGCACCGACCTTCGGTCAGCAACTGCAGCAGATCAATGAAACCGACCAGCGCCATGTGCGCGAGTTGGCCAAGGCCTTGGCTCAACCGACAGAAATCGGGCAGCGGGCATGAAAGACAGCATGCAACTTGATAACCCGGCCGTACCAGGGGGCGGCCCAAGGATGAATAATAGCCACAAACTCTTTGCTGCCAGCCTGCTGGTACTGGCCATCAGCGGCTGTGCCGTCACCAGTGAGCCGATCGACCGCAGTGTCAGCGAGGCGCGCGCCCGTGCCGACCTGGCGACCATGTTCAAGGACCAGGAGCAGGTCAGCGGCCCATTGACCCTGCACCAGGCCATGGCACGTGCAGTCAAGTACAACCTCGAAGCCCGCCTGAAGGTGATGGAGGAGGCGCTGTCTCAGCGCCAGGTCGACCTGGCCCGCTTCGACATGCTGCCGCGCATGGCGCTGGCCGCCGGCTACGCCGGTCGTAACAATGTCAGTGCATCCAGCAGCCAGAGCGTCCAGACAGGCACTCAGTCCCTCGAACCCTCGACCTCCCAGGATCGTGATCGCGACGTGGCCGACCTGACCATGGTGTGGAACGTGCTGGACTTCGGTGTCAGCTACGTCAGTGCCAAGCAACAAGCCGACCAGCGGTTGATACTCGATGAGCGGCGGCGCAAGGTGATCCACACCATCACTCAGGATGTGCGTTCTGCCTACTGGCGAGCCGTGGCCGCCCAGCGCTTGCTGAGCCAGATCGACAGCCTGATGGGCCGCATCGACCAGGCCCGCGACAATAGCCAGCGCATGGCGGCGCAGCGTGTCGGCGATCCGGTGCAGAGCCTGAGCTACCAGCGTGCCCTGATCGAAGCCACCCGACAGCTGGAAGAGCAGCGCCGTGCGCTGTCCCTGGCCAAGACTGAGCTGGCCGCGCTGATCAACCTGCCGCTGAACACCGACTTCACCCTGGCGCCGGAAGAAGGCTACCAGGTACCCGAGTTCAAGGCCGACTTCGCCAAGCTCGAACAGCAAGCCCTGGCCAGCCGCCCGGAGCTGCGCGAGCAGGACTACCAGGCGCGCATCAGCGCTGCGGAAACCCGCAAGGCCATGCTGCGCCTGTTACCGGGCCTGGAGTTCTCCGCTGGCGGGCACTACGACAGCAACTCGTTCCTGACCAACCAGAGTTGGGCCGACTACGGTGTGAAGGTCACCTGGAACCTGTTCAACGTGCTCTCGGCGCCTGCGGCCATCAAGGTCGCCGAAGCCGGCGAGGACGTGGCAGCAGCCCGTCGCCAGGCGATGTCCATGGCGGTGCTGGCCCAGCTGTACGTGGCCAATGCCAACTTCAACGAGGCCGTGCGGCAGTTCCATACCAGCGAGGAGCTGGCGAGCCTGGACGGGCAGATCGCCGAGCAGCTGCGCAATCGCTACCAGACGCAGAACATCGGTGAGCTCGAGCTGATCCAGGGCGAGCTGAACAACCTGCAGACCCAGCTCAAGCGCGACCTGTCCTACGCCGAACTGCGCAAAGCCTATGCGCAGTTGTATGTCAGCTCGGGGGCGGATCCGTTGCCGGACAACCTGCCGGATGACAGGCTGCAGACCATCGCAACGGCACTGCAGAACAGCGAGGCTAGCTGGAATCGCTGATTCAGGTGAGCGTGGCGGGTTGGCGCTCAGCCCGCAAGTGGTTGGCCGAGCGCCTTGCCCGAGGGCTCGAAGCGGTCAAGGGTGTCCATCCTGACGTTGCGCAGCGCCCGTGTTTCAAGGTGGGAGGTGTAAAGCGACTCGGCACGGTAACTGACCATCAGTGTGCGACGGTGCCTGCCTGTGAGGTTTCGGCTAGCCGCATGCACCAGCTCGGCATCGAACACCAGGATGTCGCCGGCATGTCCGGCAAGTTGTTGCGAGAGCGATTCGTCGTTGAAGTCGAACGGTTGCTCGCCTGGTTGAGGCCTGTGGCTGCCCGGCACGATGCGTGTTGCACCGTTGCCGGGGCCGAAATCGTCCAGATAGACCAGCACGCTCACCGTATCACCTGGCCGCCGCCCCGACCGGTCACGGTGCAACGCCTGGTGGCCGCCGCTGGCGACGGGGTCGCGGCCTTCCACCTGGGAAAGAAAGAACCGCTCACCGAGCAACTCCCCGACGGTCGCCAGCAGCTGAGGCAGGCGGCATGCCGCCTGAACTTGCGGGTCTTCATCCAGTTGCGAATGGCGCCAGTCCGGGCCACGCGGCACCGGCCATTGCTGCGAGGGCACCACGCCGGTTTCGAACACTGCGCGCAGATGCTCCAGCCACTGCTGCGGTATTGCCTGACGGAGCAAGGCATAGCCATCTCGATGGAGTTGTTCGCGTTCGGTCATGGCGTGCGCACATCCTTGTTGTTCGGGGCCGGGCAATGATAACGATCGGGTTACGCCTTTACGAGCCAGCGAAAAGCCCCGCAGATCGACGCCTGCGGGGCTTTTCGTTCCTGGGTTGTACAGCCCGCTTCAACTCACCAGGGCGTTGGTTCCAGCGCGCCGACACCGCTGAGGGTGGTGCTGCCTTCGCCATTGCGCAGGAACGGCAGGTGCCAGAAGTCATTGGGCACTATCTCGTCCCCTGGTTTGACGTTCTCCGGGAATATGAACTCGAACACCGGTGCCACGTACTGCCCGGCAACCAGCCCGTTGGCCACGGTCAGGCGGCTGGCGTTCTGCAGGCAGTTGTCGACCCCGGTTTGCGCAAGGGTGTTGGCGGGCACGCAGAGTGAGCGAGCCATTACCCGCAAGGTACGGCTTGGCTGGCTCAGCAGGCCGGTCGGAGACTTGGACGCACGCAAGCGTGCACGTTGCGGCTGAGCACCCACGTTTTGCGTGGTGATCCCGCCTGAAGCGCCGGCGCAGGTAGCTGCCAACACGCCCGCGGGGTCACACTCACCGGTCATTTCGAACGGTGTGATCCAGCGGTTGCGCTGTACGCCGGTGGCAGGGTCGACATCGATCAGATAGATGTCCACTGGGGTCTTCACGTCGGTAGTTTCGGCTTCAAGGAAGATGCGGTCCTGGGTTTCCTGGGCCGCGCCGTTTACCGCGACCAAGGCCGGGTCTGCAGTGCCGACGCCGAACTCGCCAATGGCCAGATAGCTGGGCTGACTGCCCGGCTGGGTGTAGATGCCGAGGTTGGCCTCGATGGTATGGGCTGAAATGAAGTCCGGAACGCCGGCAGTGGTGGATTTGAACAGCGTGCCGGAGTAGGTGATGAAGTCGCCGACTTCGAACGGTACCTGTTGCGTCGGGTCCGGGTCGGTTGCAGTCCGGGTCGGGTCACTGAAGCGCTTCATGACGAACTGGCTGCAATAGAGCTGGCCTGCCTTTGGTGGTGTCAATTCACCGGCAGCCGGCAGCGCCACGCCGGCCTGGGCAAAGTTGCGGCAGTTGTTGGTGGTGGTCGGGGTGACTACTTTAGGCCGGTTTTTCTGCGGGCAAAGAGGGTCATCACCAGTACGCGGCACGCACATCGGGTAACCCGTCGCCGAGTGAATGGTCGGGTTGGCGTCATCCACCGAGAAGCGTGGGTCAGGGCTCTGGGCCCGCCCGAAACGCCCGTTGGGGTCGTTGATCTGCAGGATCGTCGGTTGCGGCGAGTTGGTACTGGTCACTTCGATATTGCCAGTGGTCTGGTCGATCCTGCTGATGTAGCCACTGCCGACGTGGGCCGATTGCTGGGAGATGAAGATCAAGCCGGCAATCTGTTTGCCCGCGACCGTGTTGCCGACAACATGCACTTCGAAAGAAGGGTAAGTTGCCGGTAGTTGTTTGAGACCCAAGGGGCCGCCGTGGACGAACTCAGCCCAGGTGAGGGTATTGGCGGGCATCTGGATAATCGAGTTACAGGGCACGTTGATGGTTGTGCCGTTGACCACCACCGTACCGCCCAAACGGTTTGGGTTACTTGTATTGGGGCAGTTGCCATTGCTGCTGTCGACGGTCATGTCCTGAATGAAACCGGTGATGTCGAAGCCGTGAATGGCCAAGGGGTCGACAAAGACCGGGTCGGGTAGCGTTGGCGTTGTGAAGGGGGACGGCGTGCCCTTGACCGGCTTGTCGGTCCCGCCCTTGGCCCAGGCATCGCCAGGCCCGGCAATACTCAGTGCCAGCGCGGCGACGACTGCACCGGCAAGCAGGGCCGGGCGAGCGAAAAGCGTGCTGAGCCGCGCTTGGGTGTGAGCTGCGGCTGAAGTTATGACGCCTGCAGATGTGCGCATAATGGTCTCCGAAATGCTGCCAGCCTCTTTGCAAGCATTCGATCTACCGACGTTAGGGCTCGTGTTGCACGGCTTGTGCAACAACTACGGAGCGATACGGATATCGAATAAACAGCTCGACTGAAGTACCGGAGTACGGGACTTCCGACGCACTCGAGCGGCAATGTTCTGGCCGGTTCCGGACATGTTCGCAAGAGGTCGTTCCTTGAGCCATAACGGTCAAAGCACGTGTTGTGCCATGCCTGAGTTGGCGCATGGCTGCCGGAAAAACTGTTACTAATTGTAAAAATTTTATTCAGATCTAGTAAGAAAAAAAATGGGTAACCCAGGGTTGGGGATGCAGCGCCAGAATTGGGTGGGTTGGAGTCTTGTTTTCGCCTGGTTTGTAGTCATTGTTTGCCCTCTGCTATTTCCGTTGCCTGTTCTGGCCTCGGTACAGCGGTCATGGCTCGGTCGGTAAATGAGCCTGCAACCGCATTTGCATCAATACCTGCTCAATGAGCGTGTCGAGGTGTATTTCAGGCCCGTATGAGAGCCTTTTCCCCGCAACATTTTGTCTCGCATTGCGTTAGAATGCGCCGGCAAATCGCTACTAGCGCCCAGGCTCCCCCCGTGTAATGACTACGCGTCCTGGTCGATCACCTTGTTCTGACATGGATTGGTTGGATGCTTCTCGCCGTACTGGTTTTACTCAATGCCCGCTGCTTGTCGGGCCGATCGTCGTTCAGCCCCCAGCCGCTGAAGCGCGCCAGTATCGCCATCCCCTTGCAGATTCCTCACAGCCACATCTCGTCCGGCCTGCCTCTGGCCGTCGCGCGCGTGCGCCTGTTCACTCACTGGAAATGGAGTGCTCCACTTGCGTAAGAAATTCGTCGCTTCCCTCTTGGCGGTCGCCATCGCCTCTACCACGGCCTGCGCACAGCTCGGGATCAGCAAAGAGCAAGCGGGCACCGTGATCGGTGGCCTGGCCGGTGTGGCCATCGGCTCGACCCTGGGCAGTGGCAACGGCAAGATCGCCGCCGCCCTGATTGCCGGTGGTATTGGCGCCTATGTCGGCAACCGCATCGGCCATCACCTCGATGAGAAGGACCAGCAAGCGCTGGCGCTGCGCACTCAGGAAGTACTGAGCCAGCCGGCCACCGCCAGCGCCCAGCCGGTGACCTGGAAGTCCGACCACTCTGGCGCCACCGCGCAGATCACCCCGGGCAAGGAATACACCAAGACCCAACAGGTCCAGGTCAAGCGTGCACCGAAGATCCAGGCGGTGCCATCGATGAAGCTGATCAACGAGCCTTACGTCACCATCAGCGACAACCTCAACGTGCGTGCCGCGCCCAACCCGAGCGGCGAGAAGGTTGGCAGCCTGAAGAACCACACCGAGTTCACCGCCGTCGGCTCCACCGGCGACTGGGTCCTGGTCGGGCGCAAGGGCGTGACCGTCGGCTATGTGCACAAGAACTACGTCGAACCGAAGGCCCAGGCCGTGGCCAAGCGCGTGACCCCGGCCGTCAACCTGGACGACCTGGACGTTGCTGCCAGCAAGGAAACCCAAGGCTTCGACCTCGATTCGATCCAGTCGCTGCCAACCCAGACCGTGGCCGCCGAGGCCGCCTGCCGCCCGGTCACCGTCAGTCTGCAGTCGCAAGGCGGGCAGACCGAGCAGGAGCAGAACACCTTCTGCAAACAAGCCAACGGCACCTGGGAACTGATCTGAGGAACTCCATGAAAAAGCACGCGCTCACGCTGGCTGTGATCGGCGCTTGTGGTCTGGTACCGCAGGCGTTCGCCCACGAGCTGGCCTTCTCGAAGAAAGACAACATCAAGGTCGAAGTGCCAGGGGACGCCAGCAACTGGTGCAAGCCTGACGTCGAAATGACCATCACCCGCCCGGCATGGGACGACCAGGCGCTGCTCTCGGGTTTGCTGACCAAGCTGCCGTTCGTGTTCGCCAAGGACTGCGCGACGGCGAAGGTCTCCTGGAAGGCTGTTGACGGCACTGGCAAACTCTTCGCCAGCGGCTCGGGCACAGCATCCAACCTGGGCCTGGTAACGCTCGCGGCCGCGCCTGCCGCAGTACCTGCCGCGGCAGCATCTGCGCCAGCACCGACTGCTCCGGCCCCTGCAGCCGAGCCTGCCAAGGCAGAAGCAGCGGCCGCTCCAGCGCCGGTGGCCGTAGCGCCAGCCCCTGCAGCCGAGCCTGCCAAGGCAGAAGCAGCGGCCGCTCCAGCGCCGGTGGCCGCAGCACCAGCCCCTGCTGCCGAGCCTGCAAAGGCAGAAGTACCGGCGGCTCCAGCACCCGTGGTCGCAGCGCCAGCCCCTGTTGCCGAGCCTGCCAAAGCAGACGCACCGGCTGCTCCGGCACCTGTAGCCGATGCGCCAGCAGCTGCTCCAGCGCCTGCCCCCGCTTCGGCCATAGCTGCTGCCCCCAGCGCGGATTTCGGCCGTTCTCTGGTACTGCAAAACCCGAAGTTGATGCAGATCACCGACGCCTCTGGTTGCAAGTGGGTACTCAGCACCTCGACCATCAACGACGGTGACAACCTGGCATTCGGCGCCACCCCGGCCATGCCGTGCCCGGCATCGGGCTTCGGTGAGGGCAGCTTCGAGAAACTGTCCTGGAAAGTGCCCGCCACCTACCGTGGCGATAACTGGAACCGGGTCTACGTTCACCCGAGCACCCTGATTTTCAACAAGAACCTCGAAGCCGCGGTGAAGAACAAAGCGGTGGCCTACCTGTCCCCGGAAGCGGACCAGGCGGCCTTCCTGGTCGGCGAGATCCCTGCTCGGCAGATGAAGGTGTATCTGACCTTCCAGCGTTCGAACTGGGGTGCACTGCGGCCGTTCAGCAACGACCCTTACTACGTCGCGGTAACCCCCGACGAGTCGTTCGCCCTGGATGCTGCCAAGTACCGAGAGGCGGCGGTCGAAGTGTTCGAGCTGATCAAAACGACTTCGCCGAGCACCACCGACGTGGCCACCTTGCTCATCGCGAAAAACCTGCAGGCGATCGCGGCCAATGGCTGGAATGACAACGCGCAGAAGATCGTGCGCAACCGCATTGGCCTCAACCGCAACGGCCTGTACTTCGATGTGCGCGAAGGCACCAACTGGACGGCCCAGCGTGAACAGGAGCGCCTGCGCGAAGCGCGCCAGCGCCAAGCCGAACTGGCACGCGTGCACACCCGTGTGCTGGCACGTTATGAGCAGCTGCAGGCTGGCATGGGCGAGTTCAAGGGCCGCGAAACCGAAGCCCTGGCACAGATGGCCGGTATCACCGTGCGCATCGGCTCGCCACTGGCCCTGCAAGACCCAGGGTCGTCGGCCAGTGTCGCGCCGATGATGGTGCATGTAACCGGCAAGCAAGGTGACTTCTACAGCATCGACTTCCCGAGCAAGGGCCGCCTGGTCGCCGAAGAAGAATACGGCGAAGGCTGGTATGTCGCCCGTGTGGCCAACGCCACGCCGTACTACCCGCTGGAAGATGGCCGGGCCATCCCGACCTACCGTGCCTACGGCATCGGTGAGCCACAGGCCTGCAAGCAGGACAAGTGTGCCGATCAGGTGTCTTTCGGCGCCGTGCTGGCCAGGGAGTTCCCAGGCGCAGGCATCGACTTCAGCTGGACCCCAGAGGTCTCCCAACGGTACGTGAACGACTGGAAGAATGCTTCCGCCCAGGTCCAGTGAGGCAAACACCATGACTAAACAGATGAACAAGAAGCAGCTGCTGATTGGCGGTGTCGCGGCGGCAGTGCTGGCGCTGGGCGGCGGTTACGCGCTGCTTTCAAGCTCGGGCAAGAAGGCCGCGATGGCCTATTACGAGGACTTCAAGGAACGCTACTTCCTGGAGGACGTGCTGTCCGAAGGCGATATTTCCTACTCGGCGTTCTCCGGCAACCTGACCGTGGCCGACCCCGAGATCCGCATGGCGGCGGCGCAGACCAACGGTGCCGAGCAATTCATGCGTGGCCTGCAGGGCCTGTTCGAATCGGCCCGTGGCGGTTCGCCGGAAGAGGGCCTGGCCGGCTGGGCCAAGTACCAGCTCAATGCCACCGCCAGCCGCTACACCGCAGGTGTGTACCTGAAGGCCGATGCGCTGAAACTGGCCCATGAGGGCGACAGCAAGGACGGCAAGATCCACATCCAGCTGATCGGCATGCAGATGGCCAACCCCTATGTGTCGCGCAAAGGTGCCGAGCTGGTGCTGGTTTCGGACGTCAACGACGAGATCCAGCCGCGTGCCGAGCTGACCGCCAATGGCCGTGCCACCCAGTCGGACTTCGCCTGGGGCGCCAACCTGGCAGTACGCCAGCCGGTGACGGGCGCGTTTTTGGTCAGCAGCACCGGTGAATACGGCACCACGGTCGATCTGGACTTCACCCTTCAGCGCTCCGGCGATGGTGAGGGTTCGATGGAGTTCGTCGTGACGCACCGCAATGACGGCTCGAAGGTCGGCCAGATCGTGCGCAAGGCCGACTTCCAGTCGCTGCCAGCGCTCGACGATGTCGAGCTTCAGCTCAAGAATGCCCTGAGCGGCCTGATCGTCGGCGCCTACAGCTCGTTCACCGGCCAGGCGGTGCTGGCCGAAGCAGTGAGCGGCTTTGCGCGCAAGGCCAAGGTCGAGAACTACAGCGTGAGCTACAGCGGTTTCAAGCCGCTCAAGCAAGCGTACAGCGCCTTCCAGGAAGGCGCACCGAAGGCGAAGTTCGCGGCGTTCTGTGACGAGGTCGGGCTGTCCACCTGGAGCAGTGACTTTGGTGCCAAGGGCAAGAACCACAGCGATTCGGAGTGTGCCATCGGGCAGAAGCTGGTCGAGGATGGCAAGTTCGAGGAAACGTACACCTTCAAGGAAGGCAAGAGCCTGTTCGCGGCGC
>NZ_BCAZ01000058.1:0-36500 GCF_001320205.1 Pseudomonas sp. NBRC 111123 | reverse complement strand
GCTCCCATAGGAACTGCACAATGTCCGAGACTGTGGTGATCCTGTGGGAGCGGGTTTACCCGCGAAGAGGCCGGGCCTGCTCAGCGCAGATCGCCAACCATCTTCAGCAAGGTCTCCAGCACCGCTCCGGCCAACGCCTTGGACCGCGCCCCCGACCACTCGGCCACCGGCTCCGGCGCATCGTCATGGTCCTTGAACGGCATCTCCAGCGTCAGCGACAGGCAGTCATACGCCATCCCCACCGCATTGCACGCCAGCGTGGTATTGGCCTGCCCCGGTTCGTCCCGGGTATAACCATGCACTGCCTGGAAGTCCTTGGTCACACTGCACAAGGTCGAGCGGAACTGCTCCTCCAGCTTGGCCAGCCGCGGCGTGTATCCCGGGTTGCCCTCACAGGCTGCCGTAAACACATGGGGAATTTCCTCGTCCCCGTGCACATCGATGAACGCATCCACCCCGTACTGCTTCATCTGCGCCTGGGCGAAGAACACCTCCGGGGTCAACTCGACACTGGCATCTTGCCAGGCCCGGTTCAGGTCCTTGCCCTTGAAGTTGGTGCGCAGGTGGCCAAGGAAGGCACCGTCCGGGTTCATGTTCGGGATCAGGTACAGGTCGGCCTTTTCCAGCAGTTTGCGAACCGTCGGGTCATTGGCTTGCAGCCGGTCGATCACCCCCTCCATGAACCATTCGGCCATGTGCTCGCCAGGGTGCTGCTGGGCTATCAGCCACAGCTTGCGTTTGCCTTCAGCGCCATCACCGGCACGCAGCAGCGGGATATCCCGGCCTTGCACGCTGCGTCCGTGGGCCAGCAGCTCGACGCCCGGTATCTGCTGGGCGCGCTCGATCAGCTGGTTGTGGCGTGCACGCGGGTAGGGCTCGAAGTAGGCGAACCAGACCTGCGCCTGCTCGGCCTTGATCTCGAACGACAGCGCCTTGCCATCGAACCGGCTCGGCACACGGAACCAGGTTTGCTGATCGTAGGAGGCCACGGCGTTGTAGCCGCTCCAGGCGTTCTTGTAGGAAGACTCGCTGGCGTTGTCCAGGCTGAAGCGATGGACCTGACCCGGCGTGAGGCCGCTGACCTTGAAGTGGAACCACTGGAAGTGGCCGCTATTTGTGTCCGGGCGAATGGCCAGGCGCACCTGGGCCGGGTTGCTGGCATCCAGTACCTGGATGTTGCCGGAATCGAAATCGCAGTCGATTTTCAGGGGGGACAGCGTCACGGTCATTGCCAGACTCCTTAGGCATTGTTGTGACTGCTACTGTACACCGCTTGGCAAGGTTGCTGCGTCTCCATTGGGTATCAAGTCACACCCAGTAGCCAAACAGCAGCACTGCAGCCACACCCAGCCCGACTGCCACCGAACACCCACCCACCGAAATGGCCGCACGCCCTTGCCTATACCAGCCATCGTGGCCCAGCTCTCGTGCCGGGGCGAGCAGGCTGCGCCAGCGCAGCTCGGTAGCATGAAATGCCTGCAAGTGCGCAGGTGCCGCATCCAGCCAACGGCGAAAATCGATGCGCTCGCACGACGTCACGTCGGGGCTTTGCAACCGCACATACCATTGCCCGGCCACACTGGCCAGTGCATCCCCGCGTGGTTGCGCCACTTGCAGGGCCTGGTTCATGTTGCGTTCGATGCTGAGCAGCGGGAGGTCGAGGCGCTTGGCGATGCCGGCAAAGTCCAGCTGATCGAGGCGGTTGAGCAGGAACACTTGCTGTACGCGCCGGGGCAGGCGCTTGAGAGCGTACAGCAGCTCATTCTCGGCAGCATGCTCGCTGGCAGGCGTGGGGTGCTCAAGGGGCAGCAGCAGACGGCTCATGGACAGCTCCTTGCTCTCGGGGTAGGGGTGGGGGCATCGTCCTTGATGCAGAAACAGCGTAGTCAAAACGAGATTGATTCTCAAGTGCTGATTCCGCAAAGATTTGTAATGAGCGTTCACGCTCTGAAACACTTTTGCTATCATGCGCGCCATCAACGATCTTCATTAGCCTGAAGAGCCAAAAAAAAGACCCGGCAAAAAGCCGGGTCAAAAACCGTGATTAGCCTGATGAGGAGATAATCTGGAGCGACCTAAGCTCCGGGTTATCCAGCAGATCTCGCGATCAGCTGAGTGCAATAATAATCGTTATCATTTGCCAGTCAAATGAATTTTCATTTATCCGGTAAAAAAGTTTTACCGGTGCGCTTCCTTGTCCCGGCAATCGGGGCCTTTCGCCGGTAGCCGGCCATCACGTTCTCCCTTCTGCTTTTACCTACAGCCCGTTCTGCAGGGCGCGCCTGTGCTCCAGCAGGGCTCTGGCCATATCGATCATGTGCATCAGCGCGAACGTCAGCTCGCGGGTACTGCCCTCCTGGTGGGTGGCGGTTTCGTGGGCGGTGGCGGCAGCACAGCGCAGCAGCTCGATGGCGTGGTCCTGGGCCTGCTCAGCGGTGACGCCGGCGTGCAAGGTCCAGATCTGAGTGTGCGCGCTGGGGCGCGTGGGGTTGGGGTTCAGGTAGTAGTCGAGGGCGCGACGGGCCGCTTCGCTGTCTAAATCTGTTACGTCGTCTTTCGGTGGTTTCATCCTGATACCTGCTAGAGCCAGTAGGGAAAGGGTTCTGCCTGATGGTAATACCTGAAGTATTTTTGTGAACTTTAATAAATAATACAGAATGTTTATTGAGCGGCAGAAGCCAGTCCGTATCGTGCCAGCGATGAATATGGATAAATGGATTGCCCTCGTCCGTGACCGGATGGAGGAGTTAGGCCTCACTCAAGAGCAGCTTGCCGAGCGCGTTGGTGTGTCTCAAGGCAGCGTGGGCCATTGGCTGAACAAGCGGCGGCAGCCGAAGATCGAGTCGATGAATCGCACGTTTGTCGAGATTGGTATGCCCCACTACAGCGTCAGCCTGCAGCTGCGCATTCACGGTGAGGTTGGCGAGGAACGTGGCCTCTACGAAGTGGGTGACAGCGATGACGACCTGGACCTCATGCAATACATCGTGTGCTTCCGCTACCCTGTGCTGGCCTGGGATGAGCTGAGCGCTGCAGAAATTGCCGCGCCTGGCGTATTCGAGCAGACCGACTACCTGGCCCAGGGCAAGGCGTTCTGGCTGACCGTGGAAAATGATGCGATGAGCTCGGCCAGTGGCCGCAGTGTGCCGCAGGGCATGCGGGTCTTGGTGGACCCAGGGCTGGAGGTAGAGCCGGGGCGGCTGGTGATTGCCCGGCAGCCGGGCAAGACGGCGATTCTGCGTGAGCTGGCCGAGGAGGGTGGGCAACAGTACCTGAAGGCGCTGAACGGCAGTTATCCGACGCTGGTATGTGAAGCGGGTTGCGAGTTTCTCGGGGTAGTCGTGCGGGTGCACGGGGCCTTCTAGATTGCCGGGGCTGCTGCGCAGCCCTTTCGCGACACAAGGCCGCTCCTACAGGAAAATGCGGTCTCTTGTAGGAGCGGCCTTGTGTCGCGAAAGGGCCGCAAAGCGGCCCGTGTATGCCTCACTCGGCCAGGTCAACCAGCACGGTACCCTCGCTGACCATATCCCCTTCCTGGCAAAACAAGGCCTTCACCGTCCCGGCATGGGGCGCACGAATGCTGTGCTCCATCTTCATCGCCTCCAGCACCACCAGTGCCGTTCCAGCCTCCACGACCTGCCCAGGCGCCACCATCACCCGCACGATGCTGCCGTTCATGGGCGCACCCAGCCCGCCCTGATGGCTGTGGCTGGCCTCCGCCTCGGCGATCGGGTCGAAGGTTTCGACTGCATGCATCTCGCCATCCCAACGCAGGAACAGCGTGCCACCGCGGCGCACCGCCAGATGACGGCGACGTATACCACCCTGGTCGTGGCCCAGCTGTTCGCCGTTCAGCTGCCAGGTCGAAGCAGCACTGCGCTCAAGGGCGACCGCCTGGCGTTCGCCACCACTCACCAGATGCAGACTGCTGCGTGCCGGCAACCCCAGGCGCAGGCCGTTGCGCTCGGCCCACGGCGAGCGGCTATCGTCGGCCCGTTGGTGCGGCGCCTCGCCTTGCAGCCAGGCCTCAGCCGCTGCTTCCCAGAAGCCCGCAGGCAAAGCCTGTGGTGGCGGCAACAGCGTGGCCTGATGGCGTGGAATGAACCCGGTATCCAGCTCGGCCGCGGCGAAGGCCGGGTGCGCGAGAATCCGGCGCAGGAAGGCGATGTTGGTCTTCAACCCGCCAATGGCGAATTCGTCGAGCATCGCCAGCAGGCGCAGGCGTGCCTGCTCGCGGTCCTGGCCCCAGGCAATCAGCTTGCCCAGCATCGGGTCGTAGAACGACGATACCTCGTCACCTTCGCTGACCCCGCTGTCCACCCGGCGGCCTTCACCCGGCGCCGACTCGCGGTACAGCACCAGCTTGCCAGTGGCCGGCAGGAATTCATTGGCCGGGTCTTCGGCATACAGCCGCACCTCGATGGCATGGCCGATCAGCGGCACCTGTTCCTGAGTGATCGGCAGTGGCTCGCCGCAGGCCACGCGAATCTGCCAGGCCACCAGGTCGAGGCCGGTGATGGCTTCGGTGACCGGGTGTTCGACCTGCAGGCGAGTGTTCATCTCCATGAAGAAGAACTCGCCACGGGCGTCGAGCAGAAACTCGACGGTGCCTGCACCGACATAGCCGATGGCCTGGGCCGCGCGTACCGCCGCCTCACCCATGGCCCGGCGCAGCTCGGCCGACAGGCCTGGCGCTGGCGCTTCTTCCACCACCTTCTGGTGGCGGCGCTGGATCGAGCAGTCGCGCTCGTTGAGGTACAGGCAGTTACCGTGCTGGTCGGCGAACACCTGAATTTCCACGTGGCGTGGCTTGAGCACGTACTTTTCCACCAGCATGCGCGCATCGCCGAACGACGACTGGGCCTCACGCTGAGCCGAGGCCAGGGCGTCGGCCAGCTGGCTCTCCTCCTCGACCACTTTCATGCCTTTGCCACCACCACCGGCGCTGGCCTTGAGCAGCACCGGGTAGCCAATGCGTTCGGCGGCGGCGCGGAAGGTGTCCAGGTCTTGCGCTTCGCCGTGGTAGCCGGGCACCAGCGGCACGCCGGCGTCTTCCATCAGCGCCTTGGCTGCCGACTTGCTGCCCATGGCATCGATGGCGCTGGCCGGTGGGCCGAGGAAAATCAGCCCGGCTGCTTCGATGGCGCGGGCAAAGCCTGCGTTTTCGGAGAGGAACCCATAGCCTGGGTGGATGGCCTGGGCGCCGCTGGCTTTAGCCGCGGCGAGGATCTTGTCGACCACCAGATAGCTGTCGGCAGCCTTGCTGCCGCCCAGGTCGACACGAATGTCGGCTTCGCGGCTGTGGCGGGCGTCACGGTCGGTGGCGCTGTGCACCGCGACAGTGGTCAGGCCCATGGCCTTGGCGGTGCGCATCACCCGGCAGGCGATTTCGCCACGGTTGGCGACCAGCAGGGTGGTCAAAGCGGGGCGGCTCATGGGCGCGGCTCCTTCTTGTCGTCGATTTGCCAGGCGGGGCGGCGTTTTTCCAGGAAGGCGCGCAGGCCCTCCTGGCCTTCGGCGCTGACGCGGATGCGGGCGATGGTGTTTTCACAGTAGCGGCGCAGGGCCGGGCTGAGTTCGCCGTCGTCCACTTCGCGCAACAGGTCCTTGGTGGCGCGTAGCGCTTGCGGGCTGTTCTGCAGCATGTTGCTTACCCAGGCTTGCACCTGTGCGTCCAGTTCAGCGGCCGGGTACACCTCGGCCAGCAGGCCCAGCTCGCGGGCACGCACGCCGCTGAAACGCTCGGCGGTCAGGGCATAGCGGCGCGCGGCGCGTTCGCCGATGGCTTTGACCACGAACGGGCTGATCACCGCCGGGGCCAGGCCGATGCGCACTTCCGACAGGCACAGCTGAGCGTCTTCGGCGCCGATGGCCATGTCGCAGCAGCTGATCAGGCCCAGCGCGCCACCGAAGGCGGCGCCTTGCACCACGGCCAGGGTCGGGGCCTTGAGGCGGTGCAGGGCATACATCAGCTCGCCGAGTTCGCGGGCGTCATCGAGGTTGGTGTTGAAGTCCAGCTGCGCCGATTGCTGCATCCAGGCCAGGTCGGCGCCGGCGCTGAAGTGCCGGCCACGGCCGCGCAGCAGCAGAAAGCGCAGGCTGGTGTCTTCGGCCAGCTGGTTGAGGGCCACGATCAGCTCGCGGATCATCAGCGCGTTGAAGGCGTTGTTCTTGTCCTCGCGGCTGAGCCACAGGGTGGCGAAGCCGCGCGGGTCGCGGGTCACTTCGAGGGTGCTGAAATCGCTCATGGGTCACATCCGGAAAATGCCGAAGCGGCTCTGTTCGATCGGCGCATTCAGCGCGGCGGACAACGCCAGGCCGAGCACGTCGCGGGTCTGCGCCGGGTCGATGACACCGTCGTCCCACAGGCGGGCGCTGGAATAGTAAGGGTGACCCTGATGCTCGTACTGGTCGAGGATCGGCTGCTTGAGCCTGGCCTCGTCCTCGGCGCTGAAGGCCTGGCCGCTGCGCTCGCTCTGCTCGCGCTTGACCTGGGCCAGCACCCCGGCGGCCTGCTCGGCGCCCATCACGCCAATGCGCGCGTTGGGCCACATCCACAGGAATCGCGGGTCGTAGGCACGGCCACACATGCCGTAGTTGCCGGCGCCGAAGCTGCCGCCGATGATCACCGTGAATTTCGGCACCTGGGCACAGGCCACGGCGGTGACCAGCTTGGCGCCATGCTTGGCGATGCCGCCTTCTTCGTACTTCTTGCCGACCATGAAGCCGGTGATGTTCTGCAGGAACAGCAGCGGGATACCGCGCTGGCAGGCCAGTTCGATGAAGTGCGCGCCTTTTTGCGCGGCTTCGGCGAAGAGGATGCCGTTGTTGGCCAGGATCGCCACCGGGTAGCCGTGCAGGTGGGCGAAGCCACAGACCAGGGTAGTGCCGAACAGCGCCTTGAACTCGTCGAACGCCGAGCCGTCTACCAGACGCGCGATCACCTCGCGTACGTCGAATGGCTGCTTGGCATCGGCCGGGACCACGCCGTACAGCTCGTCGGCAGGGTAAAGCGGCGCCACAGGGGCCTGGCGCTGCAGCTTGCCGAGCTTGTGCCAGTTGAGGTTGGCGACACTGCGCCGGGCGATGGCCAGGGCGTGTTCGTCGTTGTCGGCGTAGTGGTCGGCGACGCCGCTGGTGCGGCAGTGCACATCGGCACCGCCCAGGTCCTCGGCACTCACCACTTCACCGGTTGCCGCTTTCACCAGCGGCGGCCCGGCAAGGAAGATGGTCGCCTGCTGGCGCACCATGATCGCTTCGTCGGCCATGGCCGGCACGTAGGCACCGCCAGCGGTGCACGAGCCCATCACCACGGCGATCTGCGGGATGCCCAGTGCGCTCATGTTGGCCTGGTTGAAGAAGATTCGCCCGAAGTGCTCGCGATCGGGGAACACTTCGTCCTGGCGCGGCAGGTTGGCGCCACCGGAGTCCACCAGGTAAATGCACGGCAGGCGGTTCTGCAAGGCGATGGTTTGCGCGCGCAGGTGTTTCTTCACCGTCAGCGGGTAATAGGAGCCGCCTTTGACTGTGGCGTCGTTGGCCACGATCATGCATTCCACGCCTTCGACGCGGCCGATGCCGGCGATCACGCCCGCGGCCGGTACCTCTTCGCCGTACACGTCATGGGCGGCCAGTTGGCCAATCTCCAGGAACGGCGAGCCTGGGTCGAGCAGGCGGTCGATGCGCTCGCGTGGCAGCAGTTTGCCACGCGAGGTGTGCCGTTCCTGGGCCTTGGGCCCGCCGCCCTGGGCCACCTGGGCGAGCAGGCCGCGCAGGGCCTGGACCTGTTCGAGCATGGCCGCGCTGTTGCCGGCGAACTCCACCGAACGCGGGTTGATCTGGGTGTGCAAGGTAGCCATGTGCGCCCGTCCCCTGTGCTCAGCGGGTTTCGTTGAACAGTTCGCGACCGATCAGCATCCGGCGGATTTCGCTGGTGCCGGCACCGATCTCGTACAGCTTGGCGTCGCGCAGCAGGCGGCCAGCCGGGAATTCGTTGATGTAGCCGTTGCCGCCGAGAATCTGGATCGCTTCCAGGGCCATTTGCGTGGCGCGTTCGGCGGTGTACAGAATCACCCCGGCGGCGTCCTTGCGGGTGGTCTCGCCACGGTCGCAGGCCTGGGCCACGGCATACAGGTAGGCGCGGCTGGCGTTGAGCTGGGTGTACATGTCGGCGATCTTGCCCTGGATCAGCTGGAACTCGCCGATGCTCTGGCCGAACTGTTTGCGGTCGTGGATATAAGGCACCACCAGGTCCATGCAGCTTTGCATGATGCCGGTGGGGCCACCGGAGAGCACCACGCGCTCGTAGTCCAGGCCGCTCATCAGCACCCGTACGCCGCCGTTGAGCTGGCCGAGAATGTTTTCTGCCGGCACTTCGACGTCGTCGAAGAACAGCTCGCAGGTGTTGGAGCCGCGCATGCCTAGCTTGTCGAACTTGTTGCTGCGGCTGAAGCCTTTCCAGTCACGCTCGACGATGAACGCAGTGATGCCGTGCGCGCCCTTGTCCAGGTCGGTCTTGGCGTAGATCACGTAGGTGTTGGCGTCGGGGCCGTTGGTGATCCAGGTCTTGCTGCCGTTGAGCACGTAGCGGTCGCCGCGCTTTTCGGCGCGCAGCTTCATCGATACCACGTCGGAACCGGCGTTGGGCTCGCTCATGGCCAGGGCACCAATGTGCTCGCCGCTGATCAGCTTTGGCAAGTACTTGAGCTTTTGCTCGTGAGTGCCATTGCGGTTGATCTGGTTGACGCAGAGGTTGGAGTGCGCGCCGTAGGACAGGGCGACCGAGGCCGAGCCGCGGCTGATTTCTTCCATCGACACCACGTGGGCCAGGTAGCCCAGGCCGGCGCCGCCGTACTCTTCGGGCACGGTGATACCCAGCAGGCCCATGTCACCGAACTTGCGCCACATGTCGGCGGGGAACAGGTTGTCGTGGTCGATTTGCGCGGCGCGTGGGGCCAGCTCGGCGGCGACGAAGGTGCGCACCTGGTCACGGAGCATGTCGATGGTTTCGCCCAGGGCGAAGTTCAAAGAGGGGTAATGCATGGGGGAGCACCTTCTTGTTCTTGAAATTGGGTTACACCGTAGCTCAAGGGCTCTGCGCCGGCCCTGTGGGAGCGGGTTCACCCGCGAATGCTTCAGCAGGACCACCGTCATTGCCTGAATGATCGCATTCGCGGGTGAACCCGCTCCCGCAGGGTCGGCGGTGCGCCGGCAAACCAGGTGTCGTTCATCACCTTTACGTTAACGTAAACCTGCCATCGATCACTGTCAATCGACTCATCACCTTTACGTAAACGTAAATCTGCGCCAGAGTATTCCCAGCTCGCTTCAGCCGTGCCCAGAACAACCACAAGAAGGGACACCCATGAGTCAACCAAGCTACACCCGCGGTCGCCAGGACCAACCGCTGCTGACCCAGACCATCGGCCAGGCCTTCGATGCCACCGTGGCCCGCTGCACCGACGGCGAAGCGCTGGTGGTGCGCCACCAGGGCCTGCGCTACAGCTGGCGGCAGCTGGCCGAACAGGTCGACCTGCACGCCCGCGCCCTAATGGCCCTGGGCGTGAACACGGGCGACCGGGTCGGCATCTGGTCACCCAACTGTGCCCAGTGGTGCATTCTGCAAGTGGCCAGCGCCAAGGTCGGTGCGATCCTGGTCAACATCAACCCGGGCTACCGTGTGGGTGAACTGGAGTACGTACTACGCCAGTCCGGCTGCCGGTGGCTGGTGTGTGCCGATGCCTTCAAGACCTCCGACTACCACGCCATGGTTCAGGAACTGGCACCAGAACTGGCCCACGTTGCGCCTGGTGAACTTGACTGCGAGCGTCTGCCGGACCTGCGCGGGGTGATAAGCCTGGCGGCCAAGCCGCCTGCCGGCTTCCTGCCTTGGCACACCCTGGCCGAAAGGGCAGGGCAAACTGCGGCACAAGCCTACATTGCCCGCCAGCAGGCCCTGCAGTTCGACCAGCCGGTTAACATCCAGTACACCTCCGGCACCACCGGCGCACCCAAGGGCGCCACGCTCAGCCACTACAACATCCTCAACAACGGCTTCATGGTCGGCGAAAGCCTGGGCCTGACCGAGCGCGACCGCATGGTGATCCCGGTGCCGCTGTACCACTGTTTCGGCATGGTCATGGCCAACCTCGGCTGCATCACCCACGGCAGCACCATGGTCTACCCCAACGACGCCTTCGACGCCGAACTCACCCTGCGCGCCGTGGCCGAGGAGCGCGCCAGCATTCTCTATGGCGTGCCGACCATGTTCATCGCCATGCTCGATCACCCGTCACGGCAGCAGCTGGATCTTTCCACTTTGCGCAGCGGCATCATGGCCGGCGCCACCTGCCCGATCGAGGTGATGCGCCGGGTCATCGACCAGATGCACATGGCCCAGGTGCAGATCGCTTACGGCATGACCGAAACCAGCCCGGTATCCCTGCAGACCGGCCCGGATGACGCACTGGAACTGCGCGTGACCACGGTCGGCCGCACCCAGCCACAGCTGGAGACCAAGCTGGTGGACGCCGATGGCTGCATCGTTCCTCGCGGCGAGATCGGCGAACTGTGCACCCGCGGCTACAGCGTGATGCTCGGCTACTGGGACAACCCCCAGGCCACGGCGGACGCCATCGACCCGGCGGGGTGGATGCATTCGGGCGACCTGGCGGTGATGGATGAGCACGGCCATGTGCGCATCGTCGGGCGCAACAAGGACATGATCATTCGCGGTGGCGAGAACATCTACCCGCGGGAACTGGAGGAGTTTTTCTACACCCATCCGGCGGTAGCCGATGCGCAGGTGGTCGGTATTCCATGCAGCCGTTATGGCGAGGAAATCGTTGCCTGGATCAAGCTGCACCCAGGGCACAGTGCCACGGTTGAAGAGCTTCAGGCCTGGTGCAAGGCGCGCATTGCCCACTTCAAGGTGCCGCGGCATTTCCGTTTCGTCGACGAGTTTCCGATGACGGTGACGGGGAAGGTGCAGAAGTTTCGGATGAGGGAGATCAGTGTGGCGGAGATTGCAGGTGTGACTGCGTGAGGCTGGTAGGGCTTGTCGTGGGATGTTTGCTGGGGCCGAGATCGAGCGCCGCCCGCGCGGCGCATCGCGGATAAATCCGCTCCTACATCTGTTGCAACGTGGCCATGCCTGTCAGGCCATGGTTGTCAGCCTTGTTTATATGACTCAAGCCATGCGCCAGGGCTGGCACCATGGCCTGACAGGTTCGGCACGTTGCAACAAATGTAGGCGCGGATTTATCCGCGATGCGCCGCGCGGGCGGCGCTCGATTTCACAGGCGCTACACATTTCACGGCGAACCCACCGCGTCGCCCCCAATCCCTGTTTCGACATTGGGTCTACCCTTAAGCCTTCACCGGCGGTTCTTCACTCGGCGGGTCACCCACCGTCGGCGGCATGGTCGGCTTGATCGGCAGTTCGTCCGGCTCTTGTTCCGGCACGGGCGGCGGCAGGCTCGGGTCGTCGATATTGGGATCGGGTGTTTCCGGTGGAGTGGGGATGTTCATGGCCTGACCTCGCACGGGTGGTTATTGAACAGCTGCTGCAGGCTCTGACCGCTGGCAGCTGCCGTTCGCTCAATTTTTTTTGAACCCCATGCCGGTGTCCGGCTCTGAACCCTTACCGCCAACAGCCTGAGGGAGCAAGGTCGATGACACGAAACGAGCCCTTTGAAAGCGTGCCCACGGCGAACGATCACCCGGACCAGGCCATCAGCCTGTCACAGGCGCTACTGGCGCCGCGCATCGTGATCGAAGACACCCAACCTGTGCTCGAAGCCGGCACGTTCGCCGCCAAGGCCGTCAGCGGGCAACGGGTTGCGGTCAGCAGCAAGGTCTACAGCGATGGCCACGACCGCTTGGCGGTGATGCTCAACTGGCGCCAGGCCACCAGCCGGCGCTGGCACTGTGTGCCGATGCATTCGCCCGGCAATGACCTGTGGCTGGCCGAATTCACCCCGACTGAGCTGGGCCTGCACCTGTTCAGTATCGAGGCCTGGATCGACCCGTTTGCCACCTACTGCCACGACCTGGAGCGCAAGTACCATGCGGGCGTCGAGGTCCAGCTGGAGCTGGAAGAAGGCCGCTTGCTCCTGGGCAAAGGCGCAGAACGTAGCGAGGGCGCCTTGCGCGAGCAGATAGAGAGCTTGCAGGCCCGCTTGCCGGAGCTTTCCCAGGATGACCAGGTGGCCCTGCTGCTGGGCCCTGAAGCCACCCGGTTGATGGCTGAGGCCGAGCACCGCAGCTACCTTACCCGCAGCATCGAATTCCCCCTCGACGTCGACCGCCCGGCCGCGCTGTTTGCCAGTTGGTACGAGTTGTTCCCGCGCTCGATCACCGACAGCCCCGAGCGCCACGGCACCTTCAATGACGTGCACGGGCGCCTGCCGATGATCCGCGACATGGGCTTCGACGTGCTCTATTTCCCGCCCATACACCCGATCGGCAAAAAGCACCGCAAGGGCCGCAACAACGCCTTGCAGGCAGAGCCCAATGACCCAGGCAGCCCTTACGCCATCGGCAGCCCGGAAGGCGGGCATGACGCCATTCACCCAGCGCTGGGTACCCGTGAGGACTTCCGTCGGCTGGTGGCCGCCGCCGCCGAGCACGGCCTGGAAATCGCCCTGGACTTCGCCATCCAGTGCTCACAGGACCACCCGTGGCTGCAGGAGCACCCCGGCTGGTTCAGCTGGCGGCCTGACGGCACCATCCGCTATGCCGAGAACCCGCCGAAAAAGTACCAGGACATCGTCAACGTCGACTTCTATGCCGCCGAGGCTGTGCCGTCGCTTTGGCTGGCCCTGCGCGACGTGGTGGTGGGTTGGGTCGAGGAGGGCGTGAAGACTTTCCGCGTCGACAACCCGCACACCAAGCCACTGCCGTTCTGGCAATGGCTGATCGCCAATGTGCGCAGCCAGCATCCCGAGGTGATCTTCCTCGCCGAGGCGTTCACCAAGCCAGCAATGATGGCGCGCCTGGGCAAAGTCGGTTATGCGCAGAGTTACACCTACTTCACCTGGCGCAACACCAAGCAGGAGCTGCGCGAGTATTTCGAAGAACTCAACCAGCCACCGTGGAGCCAGTGCTACCGGCCGAACTTCTTTGTCAACACGCCGGACATCAACCCCTATTTCCTGCAGAACTCGGGCCGCGCCGGGTTCCTCATCCGCGCCGCACTGGCGACCATGGGTTCGGGGCTGTGGGGCATGTATTCGGGCTTTGAACTGTGCGAAGGCACGCCGCTGCCGGGAAAGGAGGAGTACCTGGATTCGGAGAAGTACGAAATCCGCCCGCGCGACTTCACCCAGCCCGGCAACATCATCGCCGAGATCGCCCAGCTCAACCGTATCCGCCGGCAGAACCGCGCCCTGCAAACCCACCTTGGCGTGGCCTTCTTCAATTGCTGGAACGACAACATCCTGTATTTCGCCAAGCGTACGCCCGAGCGCGACAACTACATCCTGGTGGCGATCAGCCTCGACCCGCACAACGCCCAGGAGGCGCATTTCGAGCTGCCGCTGTGGGAGCTGGGCCTGGACGACAACGCCGAAACCCAGGGCGAAGACCTGATGAACGGCCACCGCTGGTCGTGGTATGGCAAGACCCAGTTCATGCGCATCGAGCCCTGGCACCAGCCATTCGGTATCTGGCGTATCGAAAAAGCCCGCTAGCAAGGTACACACGCCACCCCCTGTGGGAGCGGGTTCACCCGCGAACACCGGCAAAGCCGGTGCCACACACCGCGGTGCCTGCTTCGCGGGTGAACCCGCTCCCACAGGCGATCGCGCAAGCTCCAAGCTCAAGAATGCTTTGAAAGGAGTCACCCATGGCCAAGCGTTCCCGCCCGGCAGCCTTCATCGATGACCCGCTGTGGTACAAGGACGCCGTGATCTACCAGCTGCACATCAAGTCGTTCTTTGATGCGAACAACGACGGCATCGGCGATTTCGCCGGCCTGATCAGCAAGCTCGACTATATCGCCGAGCTCGGCGTCAACACCCTCTGGCTTCTGCCGTTCTACCCCTCGCCACGCCGAGACGACGGCTACGACATCGCCGACTACAAGGCCGTGCACCCAGACTACGGCAGCATGGCCGACGCTCGTCGCTTTATCGCCGAGGCGCACAAGCGTGGCCTGCGGGTGATCACCGAGCTTGTCATCAACCACACCAGCGACCAGCACCCGTGGTTCCAGCGCGCCCGCCACGCCAAGCGCGGCAGCAAGGCGCGAGACTTCTACGTGTGGTCGGACAGTGACCAGAAGTACGACGGCACGCGGATCATCTTCCTCGACACCGAAAAGTCCAACTGGACCTGGGACGCGGTCGCCGGTCAGTACTTCTGGCACCGTTTCTATTCGCACCAGCCAGACCTCAACTTCGACAACCCGCAGGTGATGAAGGCGGTGATCGGTGTGATGCGCTTCTGGCTCGACCTGGGCGTCGACGGCCTGCGCCTGGACGCCATCCCGTACCTGATCGAGCGTGACGGCACCAACAACGAGAACCTGCCCGAGACCCATAAGGTACTCAAGGCGATCCGCGCCGAGATCGATGCCAACTACCCCGACCGCATGCTGCTGGCCGAGGCCAACCAGTGGCCCGAGGACACTCGCCCGTACTTTGGCGAAGGCGATGGCGACGAATGCCACATGGCCTTCCACTTCCCGCTGATGCCGCGCATGTACATGGCCCTGGCCATGGAAGACCGCTTCCCGATCACCGACATCCTGCGCCAGACCCCGGAAATCCCGGCCAACTGCCAGTGGGCGATCTTTTTGCGCAATCACGATGAGCTGACCCTGGAAATGGTCACCGACCGCGAGCGCGACTACCTGTGGAACTACTACGCCGAAGACCGCCGCGCCCGCATCAACCTCGGCATCCGCCGGCGCCTGGCGCCCTTGCTGCAACGTGACCGCCGGCGCATCGAGCTGCTCACCAGCCTGCTGCTGTCCATGCCCGGCACACCCACCCTGTACTACGGCGACGAACTGGGCATGGGCGACAACATCTACCTCGGCGACCGCGACGGCGTGCGCACACCGATGCAATGGTCGCCGGACCGCAACGGCGGTTTTTCCAGGGCTGACCCGCAACGCCTGGTGCTGCCGCCGATCATGGACCCGCTGTATGGCTACCAGACCATCAACGTCGAAGCCCAGGCCCACGACCCGCATTCGCTGCTGAACTGGAACCGCCGCCTGCTGGCGGTGCGCAAGCAGCAGAAGGCTTTCGGCCGCGGCAGCCTGCGCACGCTGACGCCGAGCAACCGGCGCATCCTGGCGTATATCCGCGAGTACACCGACGCCGACGGCAATACCGAGGTGATCCTGTGCGTCGCCAACGTTTCCCGCGCCGCCCAGGCCGCCGAGCTCGAACTGTCGCAATACGCTGACAAAGTGCCGGTGGAGATGCTCGGTGGCAGCGCCTTCCCACCGATCGGGCAGCTGCCATTCATGCTGACCTTGCCACCCTATGCCTTCTACTGGTTCCTGCTGGCTGCCCACGACCGCATGCCCAGCTGGCACATCCAAGCTACCGAGGGGTTGCCGGAATTGACTACTTTAGTGCTGCGCAAACGCATGGAAGAACTGCTAGAGTCCCCCTCCAGCGACACCCTGCACGGCACCATCCTGCCGCAGTACCTGCCCAAGCGCCGCTGGTTCGCCGGCAAGGAAAGCCCGATCGACCAGGTGCGGCTGCGTTATGGCGTGCGCTTCGGCACCGCCACCACACCGGTGCTGCTCAGCGAAATCGAAGTGCTCAGCGACGGCGTGGCCAACCAGTACCAGCTGCCGTTCGGCCTGCTGCCGGAAGATCAGATCAACACCGCACTGCCGCAGCAACTGGCGCTGTCACGGGTACGTCGTGGCAGTCAGGTGGGGCTGATCACCGATGCCTTCGTCCTCGAACCGTTCATCCGTGCGGTGCTGCGCGCCTGCCAGGAAGATAGGCATCTGCCTTGCGGCAATGGCCAGGGCGAGCTGCATTTTGCCTGCACAGCCCAACTGGCCGGCCTTGAACTGAACGAGGAAAGCGAAGTGCGCTACCTCAGCGCCGAACAGTCGAACAGCTCGGTAGTCATTGGCGACCGCGTAGTGCTCAAGCTCATTCGCCGGGTCAACCCGGGCATACACCCAGAGCTGGAAATGAGTGCGTACCTCACTGCCGCCGGGTTCGCCAACATCTCGCCGTTGCTGGCCTGGGTCAGCCGCGTAGACGAGCAGGGCGCGCCGCACCTGCTGATGATCGCCCAGGGTTACCTGAGCAACCAGGGCGATGCCTGGGCCTGGACCCAGAACACCCTGGAGCGGGCCATTCGTGACGAGATGGAGCCGACCCACATCGACGCCGAAGCGCACACCGACGCGCTGGCCGAACTCAACGGCTTCGCGGCCTTGCTCGGCCAGCGCCTGGGCGAGATGCACCTGCTGCTGGCGGCACCGAGCAACGATGAAGCCTTCCAGCCACGCCCCAGCGACGCCAATGACAGCCAACGCTGGAGCGCGCAGATCAGTGCCGAACTGAACCACGCCCTGGACCTGCTGGCACAGCACCGCGAACACCTCGACCCTGACAGCCAGGCCTTGGTAGACGACCTGCAACAGCAGCGTGACGGCCTTGCCCAGCACATCGCCAGGCTCGCCGAACAGGCCCAGGGTGGCCTGCTGATGCGTGTGCATGGCGACTTGCATCTGGGGCAGATCCTGGTGGTGCAGGGCGATGCCTACCTGATCGATTTCGAGGGCGAGCCATCCCGTCCACTGGATGAACGCCGGGCCAAACACAGCCCGTACAAGGATGTCAGCGGCGTGTTGCGATCCTTCGACTATGCTGCTGCGATGATCCTGCGCAGCGCGTCTGCGGTCGACCTTTCCGGCCCGGCGCGCCAAGCCCGGCAACGTGTTGCCCGGCAGTACCTGCACCAGTCGCGGCATGCCTTCGTCGAAGCCTATGGCCTGGCCACCGCCGCCATGCCTCACGCCTGGCAACAGGCCGAAGGCGAGCGCGCCGCACTGGAGTTGTTCTGCCTGGAAAAAGCCGCCTACGAAATTACATACGAAGCCGAGAACCGTCCGAGTTGGCTGGCCGTGCCCTTGCATGGCTTGCATGGACTGATCAGTACCTGGGGAGAGTCATAGATGAATGCAACCACGCGTGAAAACGGCGGCCTTCGGCAACGGGACCTGGATGCCCTGGCCCGCGCCGAGCACGCCGATCCATTTGCCGTGCTGGGCCCGCATGCAGACGGGCAGGGCGGTGTGCTGGTGCGTGCCTACCTGCCCAATGCACTGAGCGTGCGGGTGCTGGCACGCCATGATGGGCGCGTCCTCGCCGAAATGGTGCAGGGCAGCCTGCCTGGCCTGTTCAGCGCGCACCTCGATCAGGCGCAGCCCTACCTGCTGCAGGTCGGCTGGGCCGGTGGCGAGCAGGTGACCGAAGACCCCTACAGCTTCGGCCCGCAACTGGGTGACATGGACCTCTACCTGTTCGCCGAAGGCAACCACCGGGACCTGTCCGGGCGTTTCGGCGCCCAGCCGACCCAGGTCGACGGTGTCGATGGCGTGTGCTTCTCGGTATGGGCGCCGAATGCGCGCCGGGTGTCGGTGGTGGGTGACTTCAACAACTGGGACGGCCGCCGCCACCCCATGCGCCTGCGCCACAGTGCCGGGGTCTGGGAACTGTTCGTACCGCGCCTGGGCGTGGGCGAAACCTACAAGTTCGAAGTGCTTGGCAAGGACGGCATCCTGCCACTGAAGGCTGACCCGCTGGCCCGTGCCACCGAATTGCCGCCGAGTACCGCGTCGAAGGTCGCCGGTGAGCTGAGCCACGACTGGCAGGATCACGACTGGATGGAGCATCGCGCCCAGCGCCATGCCTACAGCGCACCCTTGTCGATCTACGAGCTGCACCCGGGTTCATGGCAATGTGAGCTCGACGAGCTGGGCGAAGTGTCGCGCTACTACAACTGGCGCGAGCTGGCCGAGCGCCTGGTGCCTTATGTGCAGCAACTGGGCTTCACCCACATCGAGCTGCTGCCGATCATGGAGCACCCGTTTGGCGGCTCCTGGGGCTATCAGCCGCTGTCGTTGTTCGCCCCGACGTCACGCTATGGCAGCGCCGAGGACTTCGCGTTCTTCGTCGATGCCTGCCACCAGGGCGGTATCGGTGTGATCCTCGACTGGGTGCCAGCGCATTTCCCCACTGACGAACATGGCCTGGCGCGTTTCGACGGCACCGCGCTTTACGAGTACGACAACCCGCTGGAAGGCTTCCACCAGGACTGGAACACGCTGATCTACAACCTCGGGCGCAACGAGGTGCGCGGTTTCATGCTGGCCTCGGCGTTGCACTGGCTCAAGCACTTCCATGTCGACGGCCTGCGCGTCGATGCGGTTGCTTCGATGCTCTACCGCGATTACTCGCGCAAAGCCGGCGAGTGGGTGCCCAACCGCCATGGCGGGCGCGAGAACCTCGAGTCCATCGATTTCATCCGCCACCTCAACGGCATTGCCGCCCACGAGGCGCCGGGTGCGCTGATCATCGCCGAGGAGTCGACGGCCTGGCCGGGGGTCAGCCAGCCGACCCAGCAAGGCGGCCTGGGCTTTGCCTATAAGTGGAACATGGGCTGGATGCACGACACCCTGCATTACATCCAGAACGATCCGGTGCACCGCACCTATCATCACAACGAGATGAGCTTCGGCCTGATCTACGCCTACTCCGAGCATTTCATCCTGCCGATCTCCCATGATGAGGTGGTGCACGGCAAGCATTCGTTGATCGACAAGATGCCCGGCGACCGCTGGCAGAAGTTCGCCAACCTGCGCGCCTACCTGACCTTCATGTGGACCCACCCGGGCAAGAAGTTGTTGTTCATGGGCTGCGAGTTCGGCCAGTGGCGCGAGTGGAACCACGACCACCAGCTGGACTGGTACCTGCTGCAGTACCCCGAGCACCAGGGTGTGCAGCGCCTGGTGGGCGACCTCAACCGCCTGTACCGCGAACTACCGGCGCTGCACGAACAGGACTGCCAGCCCCAGGGCTTCCAGTGGCTGATCGGCGATGACGCGCACAACAGCGTGTACGCCTGGTTGCGCTGGAGCAGCCAGGGCGAGCCGCTGCTGGTGGTGGCCAACTTCACCCCGGTGCCACGTGAGGGCTACCGGATTGGCGTGCCGTTCGGTGAGCGTTGGCAGGAGCTGCTGAACAGCGATGCCGAGCTGTATGCCGGCTCGAACGTGGGCAACCTGGGGGCGGTGGAGAGTGATGAGGTGGCCAGCCATGGGCAGCCACTGTCACTGGCGCTGAACCTGCCGCCGCTTGGGGTTCTGGTAATGAAACCGGCCTGATTCATCGCCTGTGCGGGCCTCTTCGCGGATACATCCGCTCCTACAAGGATCGCATGCCCCTTGTAGGAGCGGATTTATCCGCGATAGGGCCAGACCTGCCTACCACCGCATCCGCACCCCAAGGCTGCCAATCAGTCCGTTGATATCGTTGCCATCCACATCGCTGCTGTAATCGGCACTGACAAACAGCGCCACCGAAGGTGTCACCCGCGCCACCAACCCCAAGCCCAATTCCACCGTGGTCGAATAGCGCGAGCTGGAAATCTTGTCGACCTGGTCCAGCTTCACCTCGCTGCTGTCGTTGAAGTCGTACCACACGTTGGTCCGCACATAGGGCTCGATCGGCATGCCTTTCACCTCATAGCGCCCGGACAACTTGGCACCGACCCGGCCGCTCCAGCTGGGCTGGCTGTCAAAGGCCTGCAAGGTCTCCTCCTGCACCTGGCTGCCCGGGAAGAACTGCTGGTTGATCAACTGCGCCTGGGGTTCGATCACCCAGCCCCCGCCCAGCCCAATCGGGTAACCGCCCTCCAGCGAAAAGGTCATCGCATGGCCACTGTCATCCAGGCGCTGGCCACTGTCGCCACGGCCCATCACCTCGATGCGCGAACCCATGGCCACGGCATCCAGGTGCCAGCCTTGTTCATGGGTCATGCTCCAGTACACCCCCAGGCTCTCGCCGCTGAGGTTTACCGCGTTGCGCTGCTTGTCCCCCAGCAACGGCCGCACGCCGTTGAAGCTGCTCTGCAAGTTGTTGTGCCCTACGAAGATCCCCGCCCGGTGCACGTTGCCACCGGCGGTTTCACGCACGAACAGGTCCGGGCCGATCATCAGCTGCTGGCTGGGGGCTTCCAGCTGGTCTGGTGCGCGCGTGCCAGGCTGGGGTGTGACGCCAGGGAAGAACTGTGCCCATTGGTTGCCCGCCAGGTCGGGCGCTATGGAGTTGTGCCGTTCGCCCATCTTCTCGCTGAAGGCGCTCAACGTACCCAGGTTCAGGCCGCTGGCGCTGACCGGGTCGAGCGACAACGTCGGCACCGTCGTTTGCTGCAGGTAGCGGGGGGAGATTGGGTCTTCCTGCATTTCGAACGCGAACGTTTCCACCGGGGTTGCCAGAAGCATCGACGTGGAAACCGCGCAGAAAATATGATCGAAGCGCAAGGGGTTCGAGGTTCTTTTCATGGCGGATCTCCTCTGTTTTATTGTTGTAAAGCCCAAGGACCTGGCCTGTTGTCACGAGCTGTACGGCAAAAACAGAGGGCGACCCAAACCAGCACGCCAGCTTTCGCGAGCGCGCACAAAGGCGCGAGCTAGAGGCCCGGCGCGAGTTTTTACGTCTAGTGATATTGTTCAGCTAAGGAGAGACCGGCGCTTGCGTCAAGAAAGCGTGAAACCTGCGTTCAAATGCCGTGGCAGGGGTTAACCCTTTGTTTAACCGAGCTATTTGGTCGGGCATAGCGAGGATCGCTATTTCTGCGGCACGGGCTATGCCGAATCATTGTTAAAGCGTACCTCTACAGCCAGTGGCAAGTGGTCGGAAAGGTGCGTCCAAGGTTTGTGCCCCAGAATCTGCGGCGCATGGCTGTCGGCATTGCGCAGGTAGATGCGGTCCAGGCGCAGCAGGGGCAGGCGGGCCGGGTAGGTGCGGGCGAGCAGACCGTGGTGGCGCTCGAAGGCCTCGTGCAGGTCGCGCTGCAGGTGCAAGGTACGGTTGCCATGCTGTTGCCAGTCGTTGAAGTCGCCGGCAATGATCACTGGCGCATCGGCAGGCAGCGCATCGAGCAGCTGGCGCAGCAGTAGCAGCTGTTTCTGCCGGTGGCTTTCCAGCAGCGACAGATGCACGCAGATCGCATGCACCTTGTGCTGGCCGGGGACGTCGAGGATGCAGTGCAACAGGCCGCGCCGCTCGGGGCCGGTGATCGACACGTCGAGGTTGCGGTGCTCGATGATCGGGTATTTGGACAGCAGCGCATTGCCGTGGTGGCCGTCGGGGTAGACCGCATTGCGGCCGTAGGCAAAATCGCTCCACATGCTGTCGGCAAGAAATTCGTATTGCGAGGTCTGCGGCCAGCCCGGGTAGCGCGCGGCATGGCGGTCATGGCTGCCGAGCACTTCCTGGAGGAAGACGATATCGGCCTGGGTGCTGCGCACCGCTTCGCGCAGCTCAGGCAGGATGAAGCGCCGGTTGAAGGCAGTGAAACCTTTGTGGGTGTTTACCGTCAGTACCCGCAGGCGTTTCACAGCCAGGGCGTGACCGGTGCTGGCGAAACCCGGACTGCCGGCTTCGAGGTTCACGGTGGCTCCTCATGGGTGCTGAACGTGTATTGCCTAGGCTGGCCACATCGCCGGCAAGCCCAGGCAAGCGCTATCTGTTGGGACAGAGCATGGCCAACCGGGTTCACTCTTCCTCGTGCTGTAGCACCATCAGCAGCATCGAGCGCCCCTTCACCTCGAAGGTCGTGTCAAATTGCAGATGCTGCCCTTTGCGCAGCTCCGGTCGGTCGGTGTCGACCAGGCAACTCCAGTACTCGCCTTCAGGTACGGTCGGCAATTTGAACGGCACAATGTCATGGTGAGCATTGACGATCAGCAGCACCGTGGCCTCTGCACCCGGCCGCGCGATGCCACTGACCTGGGCGCGGCCATCGATCAGCATGCCCAGGCAGCGCCCATGCGGGTCTTCCCACTGCTCGACGCTCATCTCGTTGCCATCCGGCGCCAACCAGGTCACGTCCTTGACGCCGATCGCCTCGTTATAGTCGCCGACCAGAAAACGCGAACGGCGCAGCACCGGGTAGGCCAGGCGCAGGCGGGTCAGGCGCTTGACGAACGCCAGCAGGTCTTTGCCGTCCTGGTCCAGGTCCCAGTTGACCCAGCCGATCTCGCTGTCCTGGCAGTAGGCGTTGTTGTTGCCATGCTGGGTGCGGCTGAATTCGTCACCGGCAACGATCATCGGTGTGCCCTGGGCCAGCAGCAGCGTGGCGAAATAGTTGCGCATCTGGCGCATGCGCAGGGCGTTGATCTGCGGGTCGTCCGTAGGGCCTTCCACGCCGCAGTTCCACGACAGGTTGTTGTCGGTGCCGTCCTGGTTGTTCTCGTCGTTGTCTTCGTTGTGCTTGCTGTTGTACGAAACCAGGTCGCGCAGGGTGAAGCCATCGTGGGCGGTGATGAAATTGACCGAGGAATACGGCCGGCGCCCGCGGTTGTTGAACATGTCGCCCGAGGCGGTCATGCGTGCGGCAAAGTCGGCCAACTGGCCCTCGTCGCCTTTCCAGAAGGCCCGTGCGGTATCGCGGAAGCGGTCGTTCCACTCGGCCCAGCCTGGCGCGAAGTTGCCCACCTGGTAGCCGCCTGGGCCGCAGTCCCAGGGCTCGGCAATCAGCTTGACCTGGCTGAGCATCGGGTCCTGGCGGCAGGCGACGAGGAAGCCGTGGCGCTCGCTGTAGCCGTCGTGGTAACGCCCCAGGATGGTCGCCAGGTCGAAGCGGAAGCCATCGACGTGCATTTCGCCGGCCCAGTAGCGCAGCGAGTCGGTGACCAGCTGCAGCACGCACGGGTGGCTGAGGTCGAGGGTGTTGCCGGTGCCGGAATCGTTGATGTAGTAGCGTTTGTCATCGGGCATGAGGCGGTAGTACGAGGCGTTGTCGATGCCGCGCATCGACAGGGTTGGGCCGCGCTCATTGCCTTCGGCGGTGTGGTTGTAGACCACGTCGAGGATCACCTCAAGGCCTGCGTCGTGCAGGTGCGCGACCATTTCCTTGAACTCGGCGATCTTGCCGCTGGCGAGGTAGCGCGGGTGCGGCGCGAAGAAGGCGATGCTGTTGTAGCCCCAGTAGTTGTTCAAACCCTTGTCCAGCAGGTGCTGGTCGTTGACGAAGGCATGGATGGGCAACAGCTCGATGCTCGATACGCCCAGGTCCTTGATGTGCTTGAGCAGCTCGTCGTTGGCAAGGCCGGCGAAGGTGCCGCGCAGCGCTTCCGGCACCGCCGGGTGGCGCATGCTGATGCCGCGGGTGTGGGCTTCGTAGATGATCGTGCGTTCCCAGGGGATCAGCACACGCTGGTCGCGGCCCCAGGTGAAGGCCGGGTCGATGACCTTGCATTTGGGCACGAAGGGCGCGCTGTCGCGCTCATCGAACGACAGGTCGCCGTCGGGGTGGCCGATGGTGTAGCCGAACAGCGCCTCGGACCATTTCAAGCTGCCGACCAGCTGCTTGGCATAGGGGTCGATCAGCAGTTTGTTGGGGTTGAAGCGGTGCCCGTTTTCCGGCTCGTATGGCCCATATACACGGTAGCCATAGACCAGCCCGGGATGAGCATCGGGCAGGTAGCCGTGGTAGATCTCATCGGTGTACTCGGGCAGTTCGATGCGTTCGATTTCCTGCTCGCCAGTAGAGTCGAACAGGCACAGTTCGACCTTGGTGGCGTTGGCCGAGAACAGGGCGAAATTGACCCCCAGGCCGTCCCAGGTGGCACCCAGGGGGAAGGGCATGCCCTCGCGAATGCGCGACGGGGCGACGGAGCGGGTTTTCTTGGGCGTGCGCGGACTCATGGCTATCCTCGAAATGGCCGTTGCGGGGGGAAATCGTGGGACCTGCACCAGCCTCTTGGCGGGTAAACCCGCTCCCACAGACACTGCTCCTGTGGTGAGGTGGGTGCGATCCTTGCAGGAGCGGGTTTACCCGCGAAGGGGCCGGTGCAGGCTTACCCAGCCGTAGGCTTTTTCACTGCCCGAGGCTTCTTGGCAGCCACCGGCTTGCTGGCCCCAGGCAAGGCAGCCGCCTTCGGCTCGGCCGCTGCCTTGGGCTTGGCCGGCGCCCGTTTGCGAGGCGCCGCCTTGGGTGCCAGCGCCTCGGCTTCGGCGAGCTTGCGGGCCATCTCCCAGTGGCGGTCTTCCTGGCCGGCGGGCTTTCCTTCGGATTCCCAGATCTGGTAAGCGAATTCGCGGATTCGTTTTTCATCGACACTCATCATGACGCTCCTGATGCTCAAGATTGTTGTATCAGCAGGTTGACCGGAAACTCCGCCAGCAAAGCGCTCAACAGCAGCTCCCTAGAAGGGCTGACCGCAGCGCTGGAGAAAAGTCCAGTCGAGTTGGCAGGCGACAAGGCAAACGGCAGGATCACCCGGGTGTCGTCCCAGTTCTGCGCCGGGATCAACGGTGTAGTGGCGCCGCCGAGCAGGCCGCTGGCCAGGCGCGGGGCGACGACAATGGCGCGTTCGCCGTCACCCAGGCGGGCGAAGGCGATGACCTGATCGGCATGCCGACCCTGCACGTTCAATGGCAGGTAGGCACCCCGGCGAAACAGCTCGGCGTGGGCCTGGCGGCAGTCCAGCACCCGTGCGATCAGGGCCTGCTTGATGCGGCCGTCGCGCCAGTGCGCCAGCAGCTCGCCGGGCGCGCTGGCATCGTCCAGGGTGCGGCGCCTGCAAGCGTAGTCCACGGCGCGGCGGTTGTCCGGGTCGACCAGGCTGAAGTCCCAGTATTCGTTACCCTGGTACAGGTCGGGCACGCCAGGCACGGTCATGCGCAGCAGGCTCTGGACCAACCCGTTGAGGGCGCCGGGGCAGGCGATCAACTGCGCGGCATCGGCCAGCGACTGGCGCAACTGCTGGTTTTCCCGCTCCAGCAGCAGGCCGTCGACATAGGCCGCGCAGGCTGCTTCATAGGCTTCGTTCGGCGCGCTCCAGCTGCTGCGCAACTTGGCTTCGCGCAGGGCCTTCTGCTGCCATTGGCGGATGCGTTCGGCGTACTGGCGCAGCGCATTGTCGTCGTGCAGGTCGAGGGTCAGTGGCCAGCTGCCCAGCAGCGTCTGCAGCAGCAGCAGCTCGTCGCCAGGGCTTGGTGCCACCCCGTCGTCCAGCTGTTTGCGCAGCGGTGCAGCCAGCTCGCGCCAGTGCTCCACACGGCTGGCCACCCACGGTCCGCGTTCACTCAACACGGCCAGGCGTGCGCGGCTGTCTTCGCCACGCTTGTGGTCGTGGGTGGCGGTGGCCAGCAGGTTGTCGGGGAAGTCGCGCAGGCGGCGTTGGGCTTCGTTGTGGAAATGTTCGGTGTCGGCGCTGAACCGCTCGGCCTCGAAGCCGACGTCATTGCGCGACAGCAGCCGTGCCGACCGGTAGAACGCGGTGTCCTCCACGGCCTTGGCGGCGCTGGGGGCGGTGAGCTGCTGGAAGCGCACGCAGGCATGGCGCAGGTGCCTGCGTGGCCGGCCCGGGGGCAACTGCCGCCAGGGCTGGCCACCGAGCCATCGCTCGAGCTGGTCGAGCAGCGGCCAGTCGGCTTCGCCCAGGTCCTGGCGGGCATGGGCCAGGGCCTGTTGGAAGAACTGCTCATCCTCGGCCGGGCGCCCGCAGGCGTTGAAGTAGGTGCGGTACACCGGGTAATGCGCGACCAGTGCCTGCAACGCGCGGCGGATCGCGCCCAGGGTCAGGTCGCGGGTCATCAGGTCGTCGCGGGCCACCTGCAATAGCGCCTGGGCCACCGATTCGCAGTCCCCGGCCAGGCTGGCGTTGAGCACCAGGTGGCGCGCCAGGCGCACTTCCTCGGGGAAGTCGGGGCGCTCGCTGACCATCGCCCACAACTCGGTCAAAGGTGCTTCGCCAGCCGGGTCGTGCTGCAGCAGCGAGATTTGGTTCATGAATTCGTAGCCGGTGGTGCCGTCGGTCAGCCAGTCGCGGTGCAGGTGTTCGTCGGCGCCGAGGATCTTTTCCACATAGATCGGGAAGTGTTCCAGGGCTGCATGCAACGGGCGCTTGGCAAGCAGGCTGTCGACCCGGCGACGCAGCTTGCGGCAGTAGCCGCGCGGGTCGGCCAGCCCATCGATATGGTCGATGCGCAGGCCGTCCACCAGGCCGCGCTCGATCAGCTCGAACAGCTTGGCGTGGGTCGCCTCGAACACCACGGCACGCTCCACCCGCAGGCCGCCGAGTTCGTTGATGTCGAAGAAGCGCCGCCAGTTGATGTCATCGGCGGCGGTGCGCCAGCTGGCCAGGCGGTAGGTCTGGCGTTCCAGCAGCAGGTGCAGGCGCTTGAAGCCGCTTTCGCTGCGGCTGTCGAAGGCGGCCAGTGCCGATTGCAAGTCCGCGCCTTCACGCACCAGGCGCGCCAGTTCAGCGTGCAGGGGCAGGGCATCGGCCAAGGGCTCGGCGGCGTCGCGCAAGGCGGTGAAATGCTCCGCCAGGGCCTTGAGTGCAGGCTCGGGGCTTTGCGCAAGAATCCAGCCATAGTCCAGCGGGCAGATCGGGAAGCGGTGCTCATGGTGGGCGACTTGCAGCAAACCCGATTGCGGGTCGAATTGCAGCGGGACTTCGCCATGCTTCAGCGCCGCGCCATAGTCGCTGCCGAGGAACGGCAACAGCAACTGGCCGGCCAGCAACGGGTCGCTGGAGTGCCACTGGATGTCGAAGAACTCCGCATACGGGCTGCGCCGGCCCCAGGCCAGCAGGCTCTGCCACCAGGGGTTGTCGGCGCCGCCCACAGCCATGTGGTTGGACACGGTGTCGAGAATCAGGCCCATGCCATGCTGGCGCAGCGCGGCCACCAGCCGCTGCAGTGCCGCCTCGCCGCCCAGCTCGGGATTGACGCAGGTCGGGTCGACCACGTCGTAACCATGGCGTGAGCCGGCGCGGGCCTTGAGGATCGGCGAGGCATACAGGTGGCTGATGCCCAGTTGGGCGAAATACGGCACCAGCGGTACGGCGTCATCGAGGCTGAACTCGTGGTGAAACTGCAGGCGCAGTGTCGCGGTTAACGGCTTCATCGGTCACGCTCCCAGGCTTGTTCGCGGGCCTGAGCCAGCAGTTCAAGGCGCCGTGCGGCGTCTTCGTCATCCAGCAGCTCGCGCACCGGCGCGGCGAAGCGCCGGCGCCAGTTGGGGTGACCGCTGGTGGTGCCAGGCAGGTTGGGTTGTTCGTCGCTGCCGAGCAGGTCTTCCAGCGGGATCAGCACCAAGGGGGCGCGAGTATGGCCAACGTAGCGGATGGCGGCATCGATCAGCGCGTCGTCGTCTGCTTGTGCACCATAGTTGGCTTCCAGGGTGCGGCGCAGGCCTTCGCGTTCCTTCTGCCGTTCGTGGCGCCAGTGCAGTTCGGTGGCGGTGTCGATCAGTTGCAGGCGGTGGCTCCAGTCGATGTCGCGGCTTTGCAGCCAGCCGGCCAAAGGCGCCAGGTCGTGGGTGCCGGTGGTAGCCAAGGCGTTGTCAGGCCAGTCGAGGATCGGTGTGAAGTGGCCGGGCTGGGTTTGCTCGAAGGGCAGCACGCGCATGCCCAGCACGGCCTTGGCAGCCAGCTGCTCGCGCAGGCCTTCGGGTACGGTGCCGAGGTCTTCGCCGAGGATGATCGCCTGGTGGCGCACCGACTCCAGGGCCAGCAGGCGCAGCAGGTCCTCGAGCGGGTAGTTCAGATAGGCGCCTTCGGCGGGCGTGCAGCCCCGCGGGATCAGCCACAAGCGGCGCAGGCCCATCACATGGTCGATGCGCAGGCCGCCGGCATGGGCCAGGTTGGCCCGCAGCATCTCGATGAAGGCACGGTAGCCGTTGCGCTTGAGCCCCTCGGGGGAAAAGGCGCAGATGCCCCAGTCCTGCCCCGAGCGGTTGAGGATGTCGGGCGGCGCGCCGACCTTGAGGTTGGCCAGCAGCTCGTCCTGGCGGCTCCAGGCCTGGCTACCGGCGCCATCGGCGCCCACTGCCAGGTCGGCGATCAGGCCGACCGCCATGCCGTTGCTGCGCGCGACGTGCTGGGCACGTTGCAGGCTGCGTTCGGTCAGCCACTGGCAGAACGCGTGGAACTCGACCTTGGCCGGGTAGGCGTTGGCCAAGGCCTCGACTTCCGGGTGGTACGGGTCGTGCCAGGCGCTGGGCCAGTTGCGCCAGTCGGCGCCCAAGCCATGTTCGACGGCTTGTGCCTGTAGTACTTCGAAGCGGCAGTGATGTTCCAGGGCCTGGCCGCGGGCCTCGCGGAAGCTGTCGAAGTCCTTGCGCAGCGGGTGGTCGGCCTGGCTGAAATCCTGATACAGCGCTTCGAGCAGGCGCAGGCGGGCGTCGGCGGCGCGGGGCCAGTCCACCAGCGGGCACTGCTCAAGGTCTTCGAGCACCTGCTCCAGGCCACACGCCTCGATCGCCAGGCGCACGGCGCGCTCGCCGAGCAGCGCGGCGGGGCTGGCGTACAGGGTGTTGAGCAGCAGGCGGCTGGACGGTGAGTAAGGGCTGTAGTGTTGCTGGTCGATGGCAGACAGGGCATGGATCGGGCTGATCGCCAGGGCATCGGCGCCGCGTTCGGCGGCGTTGCGTGCCAGCTGTTCCAGCGCCAGGCAGTCGCCAAAACCGCCATCACCGGGGCGGCGCAGGCTGTAGAGCTGCACGGCCAGGCCCCAGCAGCGTGGCGGGGGGGCATCGACGGCGTCAGTCAGGCTGTGGCAACGCGGCGGAGCCACGGCCAGGGTGAAACTGCGGTCGTTGATCTGCAGCAGGTGATAGCCGACCGGCAGGCCGCCGGGCAGGTTGCCTTGGGCATCGAGGGTCAGGTATTGCAGGCGGTTGCTTTCCAGGGTGCAGCGCACTGCACTGCCGGGCGGGAAGTAGCGCTTAAGGGGCAGCGGCTGGTCAAGGTCGGCGGTGATCAGCGGGGGCAGGTGCTCAGCGTCTTCGGCGGCTTCCACGGCGCGCAGGCTGGCCTGGATGGCCGGCTCGTCGCTGGCGGGGTGGCCCAGGCCGTCGAGGACCTTGCGCAGTACCTCGTCGCTCACTTGCTGCGGCCGGTTGTTGGCGTCGATCCAGTCGCGGGCGAGCCCCACACGGGCGGCCAGTCGGTGCAAAGCGGTTTCGCTCATGGGCTCTCCTGGCCGGGGGCTAGCAGGCTGACCACACAGCTGTGGGCGGCCAGCGCGGTATCGGGGTGGGTGGTGTCGCTGCTGTCGAACAGGCGCTGTTCGGCGGCGGGCAGTTCGACCGCCTGGGGCGTGGTGCCCAGGTTCAGGTCGATGCGCAGGGTGCTGCCGTCACCCAGGCGCCAGCGCGCCGTCAGAGCGTGGTCGCCCAGCACTTCGGCGCCCAGTGCACGGCTGCCGGGCAGGTTGGGGATGACGTGGCGTTGGCGCAGGTCGAGCAGTTGGTGATAAAGCCCGTGCCAGCCGGCGATGACCTCCTTGTTCTGCGGCCGCGAAGCTTCGAAGGTCTGTTCGGCATTGGGGTCGGGTATGTGTTCGCGCTGCTCGGGGTCGGCGAATGCCTTGAAGTGGGCGAACTCGCCGCGCCGGCCCTCGCGCACGGCATCGGCCAGTTGATCATGGAAATCGGTGAAGAACAGGAACGGCCGGCAGCTGCCATCGTCATCGCCCATGAACAGCAACGGGATCATCGGTGCCAGCAACAACAGGCCGGTGGCCGCACGCAAGGCTGCCGGCGGGCACAGGCGGGTCAGCCGCTCGCCCAGGGCGCGGTTGCCGATCTGGTCATGGTTCTGCAGGAACAGCACGAACGCGCTGGGCTCCAGGTGCCCGCTGGCTTCGCCGCGTGGCGTGCCGTGGCGGTTGGCCTGGCCCTGGAACACGAAACCTTCGGCCAGGCAGCGTGCCAGCTTGGCGATGGGTTTTTCCTGGTAGTCGGCGTAGTAGCCCTCGGTTTCCCCGGTCAGCAGCACGTGCAAGGCGTTGTGGCCATCGTCGTTCCACTGGGCATCGAAGCCCTGTTCGAGCAACGAAGCCTGGTTATGCTCGTTCTCCAACACCAGCCATACATGCCGGCCAGGCTCGACGGCGGCGCGTACCCGTTGCGCCAGCTCGACGAGGAAGTCGGGCTGGTCGATAGCGTGCACGGCATCCAGGCGCAGGCCATCGCAGCGGTAGTCGCACAGCCACATCAGGGCGTTCTGGATGAAGTACTCGCGTACCTCGCGGCGGCGAAAATCGATGGCCGCACCCCAGGGCGTCTGGCGGTCCTGGCGGAAGAACGGGCTGGCGTATTGATGCAGGTAATTACCGTCCGGGCCGAAGTGGTTGTAGACCACATCGATCATCACCATCAGGCCGTGGCCGTGGGCGTGGTCGACCAGGGCGCAAAGCTGCTCGGGGCTGCCGTAGCTATGCTGCGGCGCATAGGGCAGCACGCCGTCGTAGCCCCAGTTGCGTTCGCCGGGGAACTGGCCCAGCGGCATCAGCTCGATGGCACTGATGCCAAGCTCCGCCAGCCTCGGCAGATGCCGGGCTACGCCCTGGTAGCCATCGAGCACCCCGACATGCAGCTCTTGGATCACAGCTTCGTGCCAAGGCCGGCCTTGCCAGGGATGCTGCCAGGCGTAGGCGCCGGTATCCACCACCTGGCTCGGCCCGTGCACGCCCTCGGGCTGGTACCGCGACGCCGGGTCGGCGACCTGCAGCTTGCCGTCGATGCGGTAGTGATAGCGGTCGCCGGCCTGGCACGGGGCAACCCCCGTGTACCAGCCGTCGTCCTCGGGCAGCAGCTCGATGGCGGGCTGCTGCTCCAGTTCCACGCTCACGCTGCGCGCATCCGGCGCCCACAGGGCGAAGCGCGCCGACGTGGCGTCCAGAAGGTGTGCGCCATGCCTGTGCATCTTCAAACCCCCGTTCAGTAGCTCAGTTGTGCCTGCTTGACCAGGTCCTCATAGAGGCGCGCATAGGGTTCCACCGCCTGGCACCAGTTGAACGGCTGGGTCATCGACAGGCAGCGCATGGCATTGAGCAGGTCCTTCTTGCGGTAGATATAGAAAGCACGGCTCAGCGCTTCGCTGTAGCTCTCGACGGTCGACTCATCGAACAGGAAGCCGGTGACGCCGTTCTCGATGGTGTCGGCCAAGCCGCCTGTATTGCGCGCCACCGGCAGCGAGCCGAAGCGCTGCGCGTACATCTGGCTCAGGCCGCAAGGCTCGTAGCGCGAGGGCATCAGCAGGAAGTCGCTGCCAGCGAACATGCGCCGGGCGTCGGTTTCGTTGAAGCCGATACGCACCCCGATCTGCCCCGGGTGACGCAACGCCAGCTCGCGCATGGCCTGCTCTTCTTCCGGCTCGCCGCGGCCGATGATCGCGATTTGCCCACCTTGTTCGACGATGTAGTCGGCAACGCCCAAGGTCAGGTCCAGGCCCTTCTGATAGACCAGCCGCGAGACCACAGCGAACAGCGGCCCTTCGGACGGCTCCAGTTCGAACAGTTTGCGCACTTCGGCGGTATTGCGTGCCTTGCCGTCCCAGTCGTTGATGCTGAAATTGTGCTGCAGGTGCTTGTCGGTGGCCGAGTCCCAGCTCTCGTCGATGCCGTTGGGGATGCCGCCGAGCAGGCCCTGCTGGGCCTTGCTGGCAAGGAAGCCGTCGAGCCCGCAGCCGAACTCAGGGGTGGTGATTTCCTGGGCGTAGGTGGCGCTGACGGTGGTGATGTGGCTGGAGTAGGCAAGGCCTGCCTTGAGGAACGACAGTTTGCCGTAGAACTCCATGCCTTCCTGTTGCATGGCATGGTCGGGAATCGCCAACTCGGGGCTGCAGCCGCGGCTGTAGACGCCCTGATAGGCCAGGTTGTGAATGGTGAACAGGGTCGGCGTGTTCAGCCCGCGCCAGTGCATGTAGGCCGGTGCCAGGCCTGCGGGCCAGTCGTGGGCGTGCACCACTTCGGGCTGCCAGTGGATCTTGCCTTCGCCAGCAGCGATCTCGGCTGCGGCCAGCCCCAGGCGGGCGAAACGAATGTGGTTGTCCGGCCAGTCGCGACCGTTGTTGGCACCATAGGGAGTGCCGTCGCGCTGGTACAGCTCCGGGCAGATCAGTACATAGATGACCAGGCCATCGACCATGTCCATGCGGCCGATCTTGCACGGTGGCAGGGCGGCATGGCCGCCGAGCTCGCCGACGATATGAATGGGGTTGTCGCTTTCCATGACCTGGCGGTAGCCAGGGATCAGCACCCGTACATCGTGCAGGTGCGCCAAGGCGCGTGGGAGTGCCGCCGAAACGTCACCCAGGCCACCGGTCTTGACCAGGTCGGCTATCTCGGATGTGACGAAGAGGATCTTGCGCTTGTTAGGGTTGTGCTGGCGCTGGGCGCCGGGTGCCGTGCCTGTCTTGGCGAAGTCCGGGGTGAGCGGCTCGCGGTTGTCCGGTTTGAATGAATCTACGTGAGGCTCGACAGCGGCACTGATCATACTTCTTTCCGTCCCTATGTGTTGGCCGGGTGCTGGCACCCGTTGCTATATCTCGTGCTGGTTCTCTCTGTTTCTTTAGTTGCGTGAAGCTATCCATGCCCCGAAGTCGTGCGCACAGGCACAACGCGATCAGCATTCCGGCCGAAGGCGATTGGACTAGTTGGGGTAGGCGGCCGTGCGAAGGAAGTCCTTTTGCGTCTGGCCTACTTACTTGATGACCCGCCACCATTTCCAAAAGTTCGACTTTTTTACGTTGCTCTTCCTCTGAGCAAATGGCGGGCCGAAACCTGAGTGTAGGAGAGCCGGCGATAAAAAGGTGACCCGCTGGTCACTTTCGTTATGACCTGAGCTAGACGCAAACGTTGGCGAGTGTCACTGAATGTGTTGGGGCATCGTAGAGATGAATCGGAAGGCGCTGGTGGGGCATCAATGTGCAGCATGGGATGGGCCTTTGTGCACCGTTGTGGGGCGCGTGCCCCACGGTGTTGAACTCAGCCTGAAGGGAGTAGTGAGGAGTGATGATGGCTGATCAGCCATTGCTGGCCGTCCCAGCGGTAGGTAAAGCTGTAGCGCGCGGCCACCTGCTTGCCGGTAGCGGCAAAGTCAAACGTGTAGAGACCGGCCAGTGTCGCCGTATTGCAGGCGGCGTCGAAGTAATGGGTATCGAGCTTGCCGCTCGGCTTGTCGGCGAGAAACTGGCTGAAATAGTCGACGCGCTCTTGTTCGGTGAGGCGCGGCTTTTTCGAAACGGTGGGCAGAAGCAGGGCATCTTCCTGGTAGAGGCGGGCAACCTGTTGAGGGTCGCCGCTCTTGAGGCTGTCGTTCCACTGTTCGAACAGGTCAAGTGCCTGTTGCTTGGTGGCTTGCTGGCAACTTTGCGCAGCGGCTTGCAGGGGCAGGGTAGTAATGCTGAAGAGGGCCAGAGGCAGGCAGTAATACGCGATTTTCATGCTGAGGTCCGCGGCAGGCAGGCCCCAGGATGAGGCCGTGGCGTTGTGCACCCTATAAGGCACCCAGGCGCTGAACCATAGGAAATGCTTTATGTTGCCCGGTGAAATTCGAGAGATCGGCTGACGGGCCGCGTGGGAGCCATGAAGCTCCCACCGAGGGGGGATGAATCAGAGGCTGACGTTTTTACCGTCGCTACGTGCCTGTTCCAGCAGCATGTGCAACTGTGCGACCTGTTGGCGCAACTGGTCACGTTCGTCTTTCAACTTGCGCAGTTCATCGCGGCGCACGGAGACATAGAGGGTCTGGGTTGGAGTAGCAGGCATCAAGGTACCCATGAGCACACCTCGCGGTTTTGGCTGGTGACAGTTAAAGCGTAGACGCTTCACGCGGCGCGCATTCTGAATTCTTTCGCCGCCCATGGGAACTTTTTTGTTTAACGTTGTCGCGCCGTTCGTCGCTGAACCCTCGTGCGTCGTGCTGGACTAATCTGAAAAGTTGAACTGTGTTTGTCATCCATTTCGAAAGGGGAGCATCGGCTCATGCAATTGGGAATCGTCGGGCTGGGCCGCATGGGCGGCAATATCGCAAGGCGGCTGATGCGCGCCGGCCACCGCACCGTGGTCCATGACCGTAACCGTGATGCCATCGTTGGGCTGGAGGGCGAAGGCGCCCAAGGTGCCCACGACCTCGGCGCGCTGGTGCAGAAGCTCAAGGCGCCTCGCGCGGTGTGGGTGATGCTGCCAGCCGGCGAGCCTACCGAGCAGACCATCGCCCAGCTGGCCGAGCTGCTGGAGCCGGGTGATGCGATCATCGATGGCGGCAATACCTTCTACAAGGACGACATGCGCCGCGCCGCCGAACTGGCCAGGCGCGGGCTGCATTACCTGGATGTCGGCACCTCTGGTGGTGTCTGGGGCCTGGACCGTGGCTACTGCATGATGATCGGCGGCGAGAAGGATGTGTTCGAGCGCCTGGAGCCGCTGTTCAAGGCACTGGCGCCGGGCGTGGGCGAGATTCCGCGCACCCACGGCCGCAGCGGTGAGCATGAGCGCGCCGAGCACGGTTATATCCATGCCGGCCCACCTGGCGCCGGGCACTACGTGAAAATGGTGCACAACGGCATCGAATACGGCCTGATGCAAGCCTATGCCGAAGGCTTCGACCTGCTGCGCAGCAAAGGTGGCAACGAGCTGCCGGAAGACCAGCGCTTCGACCTCAACGTCGCCGAGATTGCCGAAGTGTGGCGCCGCGGCAGCGTGGTCACCTCGTGGCTACTCGACCTCACTGCCGATGCGCTGGTGGCCGACCCACAGCTGGCGCAGTTCAGTGGCTCGGTGTCCGACAGTGGCGAAGGCCGCTGGACCATCGATGCCGCTGTCGAGCAGGCAGTGCCGGTACCTGTGCTGTCCAGCGCACTGTTCGCCCGCTTCCGCTCGCGTCAGCAGCAGGGCACCTACGGCGACAAGATCCTTTCGGCCATGCGCCTGGGCTTCGGTGGCCACGTCGAGAAAAAAGACTGATGAGCAAACAGACCATTCCTGCTGCTCCGCCCTGCACGCTGTTCCTGTTTGGCGCCAACGGTGACCTGGTCAAGCGCCTGCTGATGCCGGCGCTTTACAACCTCAGCCGCGACGGCTTGCTGGACCGCAACCTGCGGATCGTCGGCGTCGACCACAACGCGGCCACGGCCGATGAATTTGCCGAGCGCCTGCATGCCTTCATGCAGGAACGTGACAAGGGCGGTGAGGGCGCTGCCAAGTGCCTGGATGAAAAGCTCTGGGCGCGTCTGGCCAAACGCCTGGACTACCAGACTGGCGACTTCCTCGACCCTGCCACCTATGCGGCGCTGGCCAAGCGTATCGACAAGACGAGCCACGGTAACGCCATCTTCTACCTGGCCACCTCACCACGCTTCTTCCCGGAAGTGGCCCAGCGCCTGGGCGAGGCCGGCCTGCTCGACGAGTCTGCCGGTGGCTTTCGCCGGGTGGTGGTGGAAAAGCCCTTCGGCACCGACCTGGCCAGTGCCGAGGCGCTCAACGCCTGCCTGCTCAAAGTGATGAGCGAACGGCAGATCTACCGCATCGACCATTACCTGGGTAAGGAAACGGTGCAGAACATTCTGGTCAGCCGCTTCTCCAACGGCCTGTTCGAGTCGTTCTGGAACAACCACTACATCGACCATGTGCAGATCACTGCCGCCGAGACGGTTGGCGTGGAAACCCGCGGTGCGTTCTACGACAACACCGGCGCGCTGCGCGACATGGTGCCTAACCACTTGTTCCAGCTGCTGGCGATGGTCGCCATGGAGCCGCCGGCGGCGTTCGGCGCCGATGCCGTGCGGGGCGAGAAGGCCAAAGTGATCGGTGCCATCCGCCCCTGGTCGGCGAAAATGGCCCTGAAGAATTCCGTGCGTGGCCAGTACACGGCTGGCCATCAGGGCCGCAAGCGCCTGCCGGGGTATCGCCAGGAAAACAACGTCGCAGCCGACAGCCAGACCGAAACCTATGTGGCGCTCAAGGTGATGATCGACAACTGGCGCTGGGCCGGGGTGCCGTTCTACCTGCGTACCGGCAAGCGCATGAGCGTGCGCGATACCGAGATCGCCATCTGCTTCAAGCCGGCGCCGTACGCGCAGTTTCGCGAATCGGAGCTGGAGCGGCCCAAGCCCAACTACCTGAAGATCCAGATCCAGCCAAACGAAGGCATGTGGTTCGACCTGCAGGCCAAGCGGCCGGGGCCGGAGCTGGTGATGGAGAACGTCGAGCTGGGCTTTGCCTACAAGGACTTCTTCAAGATGACCCCGGCCACCGGCTATGAAACGCTGATCTATGACTGCCTGACCGGCGACCAGACCCTGTTCCAACGGGCCGACAACATCGAGAACGGCTGGCGCGCGGTGCAGCCGTTTCTCGATGCCTGGGCCCAGGGGGGCGAGGTGCATGAGTACCCGGCGGGCGAGGATGGCCCTGAAGCGGGCAATGAATTGCTGACCCGCGACAAGCGCGAGTGGCACAAGCTTGGATGACAGTGCTGTGTTG
>NZ_BCAZ01000057.1:0-36914 GCF_001320205.1 Pseudomonas sp. NBRC 111123 | reverse complement strand
AGGCTAAAGCCACTCCCACAGGTACAGCGCACGCCTTATGGGCGGTGATTCCCCTGTAGGAGCGGCTTTAGCCGCGAAAGGGCCGGTACCAGCAATGCAAAAACTGAGGGTGTCTATGATTACTGCAGACACCCTCAGGAACCTGACCCATGACCCTGATCAGCCGCGAACCCTGGTGGCTAGTCCCCCCCAAGCCCGGGCAAAAAGAGCAGGACCTGCACTGGGGCTACCTCGAGATCTACGCCGACGGCCGCACCGTGTTCGTCGACCAGCGCCCGACAGAGCGGGAGCTGGCCGAGCGCAAGAGTTGTCGCAACTTCCCCGACCCTGAGCAGTAGCGGCTTCAGCCTTCCAGCTCGGCCAGGCGTGCTTCCAGCGCGGCGATTCGCGCTTCCAACGCTTCGATACGCTCTTCCGATACGCTGGTGCCACTGCTGCGAGCACCGCCTTCCTGCTGGCGCGCCGCCAGAATCGCCTCGATTTCCGCCGGGTCACCGAGAGCGTGGGTATAGCGGTCTTCCCGTTGCCCGGCCTGGCGTGGCAGGTGCAGGGCCAGGCCGCGGGAAATCAGGCGCTCGAGCTGGTGCTGGATCTGTTCGGTGTCGTCGAAGTCGTGCAGGCGGTTGCTGCGGGTCAGCAGTTCGTTGAGGGTTTGTGGCCCGCGCAGGAACATCAGGCCCATCAGTACCAGCTGCGCCGGTACCAGCTCCAGGGCCTTGTCCACCCGCTGCTCCCAGCGGTCAGCGCGGCTGCCCATTTGCAGGCGGGTCATATCCTGGCTTTCGAGGGCGCGCAGGGCCTGGCCGACCTGCCCCTGGGTGAGGTTCATCACCGGCTCGCGGCTGGTCTTCTGGTTACAGGCCAGGACCAGGGCGTTGAGGGTCAGCGGGTAGCTTTCCGGGCTGGTGGCCTGCTTCTCGATCAGCGCGCCAAGAATGCGGATCTCGATGCTGCTGAAGCGGCCTTCACCTGCGGTTTCGTGTTCTGACATGGCCCTGTCTCATTACTGGGGAAAGGCCACTAGCGTAGGTAATGCCGCGAGGTAAGGCAATTGGGGCCGCATGGCGGCCCCGGCTAGCTCAACTGCTGCGACGATCTTCAGCCATGCAGGCCGCCGCTGTGAACAGCACATCGGTCGACGAATTCAGTGCCGTCTCTGCCGAATCCTGCAGCACGCCGATGATAAAGCCCACCGCCACCACCTGCATGGCTATCTCGCTGGGGATGCCGAACAGGCTGCACGCCAGCGGAATCAGCAGCAACGACCCGCCGGCCACACCCGAGGCACCACAGGCACAAACCGCCGCCACCACGCTCAGCAGCACGGCGGTCGGCAAGTCGACTGGAATGCCCAACGTATGCACCGCCGCCAGGGTCAGCACGGTGATGGTGATCGCTGCGCCTGCCATGTTGATGGTCGCGCCCAGCGGGATCGACACTGAATAGGTGTCCTCATGCAGCCCCAGGCGCTCCGACAGTGCCAGGTTGACCGGAATGTTGGCCGCTGAACTGCGGGTGAAGAACGCGGTGATGCCGCTTTCGCGCAGGCACAGCAACGTCAGTGGGTAAGGGTTGCGGCGGATCTTCCAGAACACGATCAGCGGGTTCATCACCAGCGCCACGAACAGCATGCAGCCGATCAGCACCCCCAGCAGGTGCAGGTAGCCGAGCAGGGCGCTCAAGCCAGCCTGGGCCAGGGTCGAGCTGACCAGGCCGAAGATGCCCAGTGGGGCGAAGCGGATGACCACCCGCACGATCAGGGTCACGCCATTGGACAGGTCCTCGACCACGGTGCGGGTGGTTTCGCCGGCGTGGCGCAGGGCCACACCCAGGCCGATGGCCCAGGTCAGCACGCCGATGAAGTTGGCATTGAGCAAGGCGTTGACCGGGTTGTCGACTGCGCTAAGCAGCAGGTTCTGCATCACCTCGGCGATGCCGCCCGGCGCGCTGAGCGTCGCTTCGCCGGTACTCAGGGCCAGCTGCGAAGGGAACAGCATACTGGCGACCACAGCCACCACGGCGGCGGCGAAGGTACCCAGCAAGTACAGCCAGAGGATCGGGCGGATGTGGGTTTCCTGGCCGTGGCGGTGGTTGGCGATCGACGCCATGACCAGGATGAACACCAGCACCGGCGCGACCGCCTTGAGGGCGCTGACGAACACTTTGCCGAGGAATGCCAGGTCACGGGCGATGGCAGGTGCCAGCAGGGCCAGGGCGATGCCGGCGACCAGGCCGATGACGATCTGGGTCACCAGGCTGGTGCGGTTGAGGAGTCGGAAAACAGGAGTCATGTACAGCGGTATCTCGGCGTTTGCATAAAGGGCGCGATTTTACCATAGACCCTTGGTGGGCAGGTCTGACCTCTTCGCGGGCAAGTCGGGGCGCCACCACTACCAATGAAACAGCTCCCGCCGTGCCCCCTCGGTAATCGCCACGATCCCCGGGTGCTTGACCTTGCGCTCCACCGAAATGGCATAGAACGACTCATGCACCGCCTCGGTCTGGCCAATCAACTCGACGCCATACTGGCGGCACACTTCCTCTGCAATTACGCTGGGCGCGACGAAAACGCCACTGCCCGACTGCCCGAACGCCTGCATCAGTGCGCTGTCATCGAACTCGCCAACAATCCTCGGCTGCACCTGTTGCTCGCCCAGCCAGCGCAGCAGGCGGCTGCTCACCACGGTTTCCGGGCCGGGAATCAACAGCGGAGCATCCTGCAGGCAGGCAGGGAAGGGGCCGGCATGCTGCCTGGCCAGGGCCGGGGTAGCGAAGAAGCTCAGGCCGCATTCGCCGAGCTTCTGGCTGTAGCCCTTGATATCCAGGTGGCTAGGCATCGGGCTGTCGGAAATCACCAGGTCCAGGCGCTGGATCGCCAGGTCTGCCAGCAGCCGTTCGAGCTTGTCTTCGCGGCAGTTGATGCGTAGCACCTCGTCCAGCTCCATGGTCGGTGCCAGCAGGCGATAGACGATCGACTTCGGCACCACATCGGCCACCCCCACGCGAAACAGGATCTGCTCTTGCGGGCCAGCCCTGAGCATGGCCTCCAGTTCGCCGCCGATCTGGAACATCTGCTCGGCGTAGACCAGAGTCTGGCGGCCGGTCTCGGTCAGCTCCAGTTGCCGGCCGACGCGCTGGAACAGCTCCAGCCCGTAGGTCTGTTCGAACAGGCTGATCTGCCCGCTGATGGTCTGTGGGGTCAGGTTCAGCTGTTCGCTGGCGCGGGCGATGCTGCCGGTCTTGGCCACGGCCCAGAAGTAGTGGAGCTGGCGGTAGTTGAGCACGAACGCAGGTCCCGATTCGAAAAAACCGAAGTATACACGCTGAAAATACGAATTTTCCTGAGGTATTGGCGTCTTTAGAATGCGACCCCATGGCGCTACGCGCCGCCGGGATTTTTCAAGCGAGGACACCATGCTGCATCTCAAATCCATTGGCACACCGTTGGTGCTGGCCCTGGCGCTGTTCACCCTGGCCGGTTGCGACCAGGCCGAGAAGTCTGCCCAGCAGATGCTCGACCAGGCCGCGCAGTCGGCCAAGCAAGCCATCGATGACACCAACAAGGCCGCCCAGCAGGCATTGAGCGAGGCCATCGGCAGTGAGGGCCACAAGCCCAAGGATGCCGAAAAGAAAGCACACACCCAGGAAATCTGACCCTAACCGCCGCTGCAGGATTTGAACAATGGAATACTTGCTGGAACTCGCCGCTAGCCCTACCGCCTGGGTCGCCCTGGCTACCCTGGTGGCCATGGAAGTGGTACTGGGTATCGACAACCTGATCTTCATCTCGATCCTGACCAACAAACTGCCGGTGGAGTACCGCTCCAAGGCACGCCGTATCGGTATCAGCATGGCCCTGGTCATGCGCCTGGCCCTGCTCAGCACCGTGGCCTGGATCGTGCAGTTGACCGACCCGGTGTTCGAGGTGTTCGGCAACGCCTTCTCCTGGAAGGACGTGATCCTGATTGCCGGCGGCCTGTTCCTGCTGTGGAAGGCCACCAAAGAGATTCACGAGAACGTCGACCCGCACGGTGCCAAGGAAGAAGCCAAGGTCTCTTCCACGGTTACCCTGGGCTTCGCTGCAGCGATCTTCCAGATCCTGCTGCTGGACATCGTCTTCTCGGTCGACAGCATCATCACCGCCGTGGGCATGACCGAGCACCTGCCGATCATGATCATTGCCGTGATTACCGCCGTGATCGTCATGATGGTCGCTGCCGACCCGCTGGCCAACTTCATCAACGACAACCCGACAGTGGTCATGCTGGCCCTGGGCTTCCTGATCATGATCGGCATGACGCTGATCGCCGAAGGTTTTGGCGCCCATGTACCGAAGGGTTATGTGTATGCGGCGATGGCCTTCTCGACGGTGATCGAGATCCTCAACATCCTGGCTCGCCGGGCGCGGCTCAAGCGCGAAGCAGCTGAAGGCTGATGTAAAAAAAAACGGGGCGCTCTTTGCGCCCCGTTCGCATACAGGTGAAGAAACCTCAATGCACCCCGGCATGCCGCCGTGCCCTGCGTACAGGCTGCGCCTTGGCCGGGGCCTGCGGTGGCAGGTGGTGATGCTGGGAATGACGCCGCACGATACGCAGAACACCCCACAGCATGGCGGCCGCGACGCTCAGCCACATACCTACCAGCATGAGGATTGCCATGGTCAGGCTCATGTGTGCCTCCTTCTCTTGGGCAACCTGAGGTTTGCCCTCCAGACACTGCTTTAGTCTAGCTGCCCGCCCGTGACGTTCCATTGACCAAAGGTTGATTGCTTAAGCCGATTGGTTCCGTTCTCTTGTCGGACTATACCCGCGCAACGCAGCGCCCTATGATCGGTGGCCAGAGCCGGGCGCTGCCTGCCTGGCATCGGAACAAGCGAGTGTCCATGGAGCAACATTCCTGCAAGAGCTGGTTGACCATCCCACGTCAGCTGTTGGCCGCCTGCCTGGTGGCCGCGACCCTGGGCGGTTGTGCCAGCGCACCACCTGCCAGCCTCAAGGGCATGCCGCAGCGGGTCGAAATCAGCAGCGTGCCGTTCTACCGCGGCAATGCCAACCACAGCGGGGCGATGGCCCTGGCCGCGCTACTGTCGCAGCAAGGCGCGCCGATTACCCCGGGGTTGCTGGACAAGCCGCTGAACCTGCCGAAGGGGGTCGAGGCGCTGGAAACCAGTATCCCGCGTGTGGCGCGTGAGTACGGTATGGTCGTGTACCCGCTGGACAAGCAGCTGGATGCCTTGCTGGCCCAGGTGGCTGCTGGCAATCCGGTGCTGTTGCGTTACGAGGAAGGCTCGGCGTGGTGGAGCGAACCGCGTTATGCGGTGCTGATCGGCTATGACAGCTTCAAGAAGCGCGTGCTGCTGCGCTCGGGGATGCATCGGCGTCAGCTGATGGCGTTCGACGACTTTGCCTCGGCGTGGGCGAAGGAGGGGAGTTGGGCAGTGCTGGTGCAGCCGCCGCGCCAGCTGCCGGCCCAGGTGGACCGCCAGCGTTGGCTGCAGGCTGCCGACGAACTGGCCCGGGCGGGCCAGGAGGTTGCGGCAAAACAAGCCGTGCGTAGCCTGAACAAATAGTGTTGTCAGTGCCGGCCCTTTCGCGGCGGTTCGACGCCTCGATAAACCCGCGCCCATAAGTACTGCACTGGTTTTGAACCTTGTGCGGTCCCTGTGGGGGCGGGTTTACCCGCTAAGAGCTTGGGCCTGCTTATATCAGAAGCCCAGGCGATCGCGCAGGCTGTAGTACCAGGCGCCGATTGCGCTGAACGGTACACGCAGCATCTGGCCACCCGGGAACGGGTAGTGCGGCAGGCCGGCGAAGGCGTCGAAACGTTCGGCCTGGCCACGCAGCGCCTCGGCCAGCACCTTGCCCGCCAGGTGGGTGTAGGTCACGCCGTGGCCCGAGCAACCCTGCGAGTAGTAGATGTTGTCGCCGATACGGCCGACCTGGGGCAGACGCGACAGGGTCAGCAGGAAGTTGCCGGTCCAGGCGTAGTCGATCTTGACGTTCTTCAGCTGCGGGAAGGCCTTGAGCATCTTCGGGCGAATGATCGCTTCGATGTTGGCCGGGTCGCGCGCGCCGTACACCACGCCACCGCCGAAGATCAGGCGCTTGTCGCTGGTCAGGCGGTAGTAGTCGAGCAGGTAGTTGCAGTCTTCCACGCAGTAGTCCTGCGGCAGCAGGGTGCGGGCCAGTTCATCGCCCAGCGGTTCGGTGGTGATCACCTGGGTGCCGCATGGCATCGACTTGGCCGCCAGCTCAGGTACCAGGTTGCCCAGGTAGGCGTTGCCGGCAACGATGATGAACTTGGCGCGGATCTTACCTTGCGGGGTGTGCACCACCGGATTGGCACCACGCTCGATGCGGATGGCCGGGGTCTGCTCATAAATGATGCCGCCCAGCGATTCGACCGCGGCCGCTTCGCCCAGGGCCAGGTTCAGCGGGTGGATGTGGCCGCCGCTCATGTCCAGCATGCCGCCCACGTAGTTGTCGCAGGCGACCACTTCACGGATGCGCTTCTGGTCCATCAGCTCCAGCTGGGTGTGGCCGAAGCGTTCCCACAGGCGCTTTTGCGACTCCAGGTGGCCCATCTGCTTGCTGGTCAGGGCGGCGAATACGCCACCGTCCTTCAGGTCGCACTGGATGTTGTACTTGGCCACGCGCTCACGGATGATACGGCCGCCTTCGAAGGCCATCTTGCCCAGCAACTGTGCTTCCTTGGGGCCGACAGTGCGTTCGATGACGTCGATGTCGCGGCTGTAGCTGTTGACGATCTGGCCACCGTTGCGGCCCGATGCGCCGAAGCCGACCTTGGCCGCTTCGACGATGCTCACCTTGAAGCCGTTTTCCAGCAGGAACAGCGCGCTGGACAGGCCGGTGTAGCCGGCACCAATGATGCAGATATCGGTTTCCACCTCACCCTGCAGCGCCGGACGTGGCGGCACCGGGTTGGCCGAGGCGGCGTAGTAGGACTGGGGGTAGGGGGTGTTAGCCATGCTGCAGAAACCTCTGTGTTTTATATTTTTAACGAATGTACCGATGCTATCAATAATAATAAACACCCGCTAGTCGTCTGTTGAAAATCCTTTACTGGCCTCCAGCCGGCCCTTCTCTATAAACAGTTTAAGATTCAGTGAGTTAGCGCGAAAAAAAGTGTTGACAGGGTTTTTGGAATGCGTAGAATGCGCACCACACGACAGGCACATAGCTCAGTTGGTTAGAGCACCACCTTGACATGGTGGGGGTCGTTGGTTCGAGTCCAATTGTGCCTACCAAACAAAGTCCCGGTCTCCGGGCATCAGAAAGGGCGATCCGCAAGGGTCGCCCTTTTTGCATTATGGGCGCATTCCAGGTGGCGGGTATCGGCGCCCGCAGGTTTCTGAAAGTTTTTGATTTTTTTGAAAAAAACGCTTTACAGGTACGCATTCGATCACTAATATGCGCACCACACGACAGGCACATAGCTCAGTTGGTTAGAGCACCACCTTGACATGGTGGGGGTCGTTGGTTCGAGTCCAATTGTGCCTACCAAACAAAGCCCCGGTTTCCGGGCATCAGAAAGGGCGATCCGAAAGGGTCGCCCTTTTTGCATTCTGAATTGCCCCTCGAAGCAGCGTGTAACCTTTGGTCGCGGGCGGTGCCCTGGGCGGCCGTGGTAGAATCCGCCCCTTCGAATCTGGAGGTACACGCGTGCGCAAACTGGCAGTGGTATTGGCAGTGCTGGCCCTGGCGGGCTGTGAGAACGAGGTCGAGGGTGTGCACAAGCAGGTGGCCGAGCACCTGCACAACCCCAAGACCGCCAAGTTCGGCAACGTGCGGATCGACACCAAGGGCACCATCTGCGGCCAGGTCCGCGGCAAGGACGATGCTGGCCAGTACGAGGCTTACCGCAGCTACGTGGCAATCAAAGGTGCCGATGGCCAATACGAAATCATCGTCGATGACGGCGGCAACAACCTGCGCATCCGGGAGTATTGCGGCGGTGCCGATCTGCAGCGTCGCGCCGAAGCGCTGGCGGGTCAGCCTGCACCTGAAGGGTGGGATGTCGAAGTGATCCAGGGTGCCAACATGGGCGCGCTGAGCGACATGACCGCACGCCTTATCGAGAAGGGTATCCCGTCCTCGGTCGAATACCGCGACGGCAAACCGGTAGTGCTGATGGGGCCGTTCCCGAGCAAGGCTGAAGCCGACGCGCGCAGGGCTGAGGTGATGGCCAAGCTGGGTACCGATTCGGTCGTCATCCAGCATGGTGCGCAGCGCTAACTGTTATCTGTAGTCTTCCCCGGCTATGCTTGGCCTGAGACAAGCCAAACGGGGGAGGGCCTCATGTCTACGCTGGAGCGGGCCATTGCTGTGGCCGCCAGAGCACATGAAGGGCAATACGACAAGGGTGGAGCGGCTTATATCCTGCACCCGCTGCGGGTGATGATGCGGGTCAGCACGCCAGAGCAGCGCATTGTCGCAGTGCTGCATGACGTGATCGAAGATACGACGCTGACCGTTTCCGATCTGGCCCGAGAGGGCTTTCCCCTGAAGATTCTCGCCGCCTTGCTGGCCCTGAGCCGGCATCAGGGCGAGAGCTACCATGACTTCGTCGTGCGCCTGGGCAGCGACCCGCTGGCGCGTACCGTCAAGCTGGCCGACCTGGCCGACAACAGTGATCTCTCGCGCATACCCGTTCCTGGCCCTGCCGACCTGGCGCGACTGGCCCGTTACCGCGAGGCCAGTGCCTACCTGCAGGCGCTGGCCTGAGCCTCAATCTTCCTTCGGCACGGTCCAGAAGATCTGCACGCCGCCATCGTCGCGGTGGGCGAGGGTGACGTTGTCGTTCTCGGCGATTTCCTCGAGCAGGGTTTCCCAGTCATCGGGCGACTCGTGTTCCTGGCGGAAGATCAGTGCGGCGCGGCTGCGCTGGGCGAGGGGGTTGTTGATGATCTTCTGGATACGCAGGCCCAGTTGTTGATAGCTGCTTGCGGTTGCGGAGTCGGTGCTGGCCACGGGGGCGATTCCTTGTTGTGCTGTATGTGCGTACAGTATTTCAAGGTAAAATATTTCGCAACTGGCTCGGTGCTGGATTCTTCGCGGGCAAGCCGCTCCCACAGGGTTATGCGGTACCTGTAGGAGCGGCTGTAGCCGCGAAAGGGCCGGGGCAAGCAGCGCACCAGCCCACGTCATACCAGAATCAGTACTCCCAGAAGATCCGCTGCAGCTCCTTGCTGTCCTGGGTCTTGGTCATCGCCACCATCGCCAGGATCCGTGCCTTCTGCGGGTTCAGGTCATGCGCCACCACCCAGTCATACTTGTCATCAGGCTGTTCGGCATTACGCAGCACGAAACCACCCTGGTTGACGTGGGAAGAGCGAATGATCTGCACGCCGTTCTTGTGCAGCTCCTGCAGCGTCGGCACTACCCGTGACGACACCGAGCCATTGCCGGTACCGGCATGGATGATCGCTTTTGCACCGCCCTGCGCCAGCGCCTTGTAGGCCGTGTCGCTGACATTGCCGTAGCTGTAGGCGATGTCCACCTGCGGCAGGCTGCTGATCTGCTTGATGTCGAACTCTGATTGGGTAGTGTGGCGCTTGGCTGGCAGGCGGAACCAGTACGATTTGCCTTCCACCACCATGCCCATCGGGCCCCAGGCGCTCTTGAAGGCTTCGGTCTTGATGTTTACCGACTTGCTCACATCGCGACCCGACTGGATCTCGTCGTTCATGGTCACCAGCACGCCCTTGCCGCGCGATTGCTTGTCACTGGCCACCGCCACGGCGTTGTACAGGTTGAGCATGCCGTCGGCAGACATCGCCGTGCCTGGGCGCATCGAGCCAACTACCACGATCGGTTTGTCGGTCTTCTCCACCAGGTTCAGGAAGTAGGCGGTTTCTTCCAGGGTGTCGGTGCCATGGGTGATGACAATGCCATCGACGTCCTTGCTGTCGGCAAGCTCGGCGACGCGCTTGGCCAGTTTCAGCAAATCGTCATTGGTGATGCTTTCGGAGGCAATCTGCATCACTTGCTCGCCGCGCACATTGGCCAGGTCGGCCAGTTCCGGCACGCCGGCAATCAGCTTGTCGACGCCGAGCTTTGCGGCCTGGTAGGTGGCGCTGTTGGCAGCGCTGGCGCCGGCGCCGGCAATGGTGCCGCCGGTGGCGAGGATGACCACGTTGGCCAGTTTCTGTTGGGTTTCGGCTTCCTTCGCCGAGGCAGTGGCGGGCAGGATCAGCAGTAGCGCCAGGGCGCTGGGGGCGAAGGACTTCAGTGCAGCATTCATAATTATTGTTCTCTCTCTTCCTGATGAGGTGGTTGCTGTGTCGCACAAGTGCGTAGGCAGGTTTCGTACCACTCCTATGCGGCCAGGTGTGTAGGAGCGGCCTTGCGTCGCGAAAGGGGTGCGAAGCGCCCCAGGATTTCAGCTTCGCCGCTTGAATTGCCGGGGCCGCGTTGCGGCCCTTTCGCGACGCAAGGCCGCACCTACAAGGGCGTATTCCATTCGGAACCCCGAACAAGCATAGGAAAAGGTGTTCGGTTTTTCGGAAAAATTCCGGATAATCTGCACCAGCAGCGTCTTGACCCCGCAAGCGAAACGGATTTGACAAAACCAGGTCTTGTTTCCATAGTTACGCAACGCAAACGTTTGCGATCCGATAAAAATCACAAGATTCGGAGTCATCTTTCATGAAGCTGCCGTTCCCCGGTCGTCTGCTGGCGCTCGCCGTCATGTCCTCGCTGTCCCTCGCCATGCCGCTGTCTGCCGCCCACGCAGAGGAAAAACCCAAGGTCGCGCTGGTGATGAAGTCACTGGCCAACGAATTCTTCCGTACCATGGAAGACGGCGCCAAGGACTACCAGAAAGCCCACCCTGGCGATTTCGACCTGGTTGCCAACGGCATCAAGAACGAAACCGATACCGGTGAACAGATCCGCATCGTCGAGCAGATGGTCAACTCGGGCGCCAAGGCCCTGGTGATCGCGCCGGCCGACTCCAAGGCGCTGGTTTCGGCGGTGAAGAAGGCCATGGACCAGGGCGTCATCGTCATCAACATCGACAACCGCCTGGACCCTGAACTGCTCAAGAGCAAGGGCATCAGCGTGCCCTTCGTCGGCCCCGACAACCGCAAAGGCGCGCGCATGGTGGGCGACTACCTGGCCAAGGAAAAACTCAAGGCCGGTGACCAGGTCGGCATCATCGAGGGCGTGCCGACCACCACCAACGCCCAGCAGCGTACCGCTGGCTTCAAGGATGCAATGGACGCCGCGAAGATGAAGATCGTCTCGGTGCAGTCCGGCAACTGGGAGATCGACAAGGGCAATGCCGTCGCCGCTTCCATGCTCAACGAATACCCTGACCTCAAGGCGCTGCTGGCCGGTAACGACAGCATGGCCCTGGGCGCCGTCTCGGCCGTGCGTGCCGCCGGCAAGGCAGGCCAGGTGCAGGTGGTCGGCTACGACAACATCAATGCCATCAAACCGATGCTCAAGGATGGCCGCGTGCTCGCCACCCTCGACCAGGCCGCTAGCCAACAGGCGGTGTACGGTATCCAGGCAGCGCTGAAAGTGCTCAAGGGCGAGAAGCCGGACGTGGACGCCGACAACGTCATCCAGACCCCGGTCGAACTCATCACCCAGCCCTGACCCCAGCAGGAGAAGTGGCCATGTCTGCTTCGGCCAATGAAGTGGTGCTTGCCGCCAGCGCGCTGGGCAAAAGCTACGCCCAGCCAGTGCTGGCGGAGGTCAGCCTGGCCCTGCGCGCCGGTGAAGTGCTGGCGCTGACCGGCGAGAACGGCGCGGGCAAGAGCACCCTGTCCAAGCTCATTTGTGGCCTGGAAACGCCCACCACCGGGCACATGACCTACCGCGGCCAGGCTTACGCGCCCACCAGCCGCAGCGAGGCCGAGCGCCTCGGCGTGCGCATGGTCATGCAGGAGCTCAACTTGCTGCCGACCCTGACCGTGGCGGAAAACCTGTTCCTCGACAACCTGCCCAGCCGCTTCGGCTGGATCAGCCAGAAGCGCCTGCGCCAGCTGGCCACGGCTGCCATGGCCCAGGTCGGCCTGGAGGCCATCGACCCAGACACCCCGGTTGGCGAGCTGGGCATTGGCCATCAGCAGATGGTCGAGATCGCCCGCAACCTGATTGGCGACTGCCATGTGCTGATTTTCGACGAACCTACGGCAATGCTCACCGCCCGCGAAGTGGAGCTGCTGTTCACGCAGATTGAGCGCCTGCGCCAGCGCGGCGTGGCCATCGTCTACATCTCCCACCGCCTGGAGGAGTTGCAGCGCGTGGCCCAGCGCATCGTCGTGCTGCGCGACGGCCAGCGGGTGTGCGACGAACCCATTCAGCGTTACAGCAGCGCCGAACTGGTCAACCTGATGGTCGGGCGCGAGCTGGGCGAACATATCGACCTGGGTCGGCGCAGCATTGGCGCGCCGTTGCTCAAGGTCGACAAACTGTGCCGCGGCGACAAGGTGCGTGATGTGTCGCTGCAGGTCAGGGCAGGGGAGATCTTCGGCGTCTCTGGGCTGATCGGCGCCGGGCGCACCGAGCTGCTGCGGCTGATCTACGGTGCCGACCGGGCCGACAGCGGCAGCATCGAGATCGGCCAGCCACTCAAAGCGGTGTCCATCGATTCGCCCAAGGCTGCCGTAAAGGCCGGTATTGCCCTGATCACCGAAGACCGCAAGGGCGAGGGCCTGCTGCTGACGCAATCGATCAGCGCCAACATCGCCCTCGGTAATCTGCCTGCAGTGTCGCGTGCTGGCGTACTCGACAGCGACGCGGAAAGGGCCCTGGCTGAACGCCAGATCAGCGCCATGCGCATCCGCAGTGCCAGCCCGGCACAGGTGGTTGGCGAGCTGTCTGGCGGCAACCAGCAGAAGGTGGTGATCGGTCGGTGGCTGGAACGCGACTGCCAGGTGCTGCTGTTCGACGAGCCTACCCGTGGCATCGACGTCGGCGCCAAATTCGACATCTATGGCCTGCTGGCTGAACTGGCGCGCCAGGGCAAGGCCCTGGTGGTGGTGTCCAGCGACCTGCGCGAGCTGATGCTGATCTGCGACCGCATCGCCGTGCTCTCTGCCGGTCGCCTGATCGATACCTTCGACCGTGAACACTGGAGCCAGGACCAGCTCCTGGCTGCCGCCTTCGCCGGCTATCAAAAACGTGATGCCTTGCTGCACGAAGCAGCGCCCAGGATGGATGCATGAAGACCACACCCCTCGACACCCCGAGCGGCGCACCCGTGCGCCGCAGCGGTAGCTACTACGGCCTGGGCACCTACCTGGGCCTGGCCGGTGCATTGCTGGCGATGATTGTGCTGTTCTCGTTCCTGAGCAGCCACTTCTGGTCGTACGCCACCTTCAGTACCTTGGCCAACCAGATCCCAGACCTGATGGTGCTGGCCGTGGGCATGACCTTCGTGCTGATCATCGGCGGCATCGACCTGTCGGTCGGTTCGGTGCTGGCCCTGGCGGCATCCACGGTCAGTGTGGCGATCCTCGGCTGGGGTTGGGGTGTGCTACCCGCAGCCTTGCTCGGCATGGCCGTCGCCGCCCTGGCCGGCAGTATCACCGGCGGTGTGACAGTGGCCTGGCGCATCCCTTCGTTCATCGTCTCGCTCGGTGTGCTGGAGATGGCTCGCGGCCTGGCCTATCAGTTCACCGACTCGCGTACTGCCTATATCGGCGACGCCTACGCCTGGTTTTCCAACCCCGTGGCATTCGGCATCTCGCCGGCTTTCATCATCGCCTTGCTGGTGATCGTGGTGGCCCAGTTGGTGCTGACCCGCACCGTGTTCGGCCGTTACCTGATTGGCATCGGCACCAACGAAGAGGCCGTGCGCCTGGCCGGTATCGACCCGCGCCCGTACAAGGTGCTGGTGTTTGCCCTGATGGGGCTGCTCGCCGGGCTGGCTGCGCTGTTTCAGATTTCGCGCCTGGAAGCTGCCGACCCTAACGCCGGCTCCGGCCTCGAGCTGCAGGTGATCGCCGCCGTGGTGATCGGCGGCACCAGCCTGATGGGCGGGCGCGGCTCGGTCATCAGTACCTTGTTCGGTGTGCTGATCATCTCCGTGCTGGCCGCAGGGCTGGCGCAGATCGGCGCGTCGGAACCTACCAAACGCATCATCACCGGGGCGGTGATCGTCATCGCCGTGGTGCTCGACACTTATCGAAGCCGGCGTGCAGGCCGGCGGAACTGACATCATGGCAACCATCAAAGACGTCGCGGCCCGTGCGGGCATCTCCTACACCACGGTGTCACATGTACTGAACAAGACCCGCCCGGTCAGCGAGCAGGTACGGCTCAAGGTCGAGGCGGCCATCCTTGAGCTCGACTACGTGCCCAGCGCCGTGGCGCGCTCGCTGAAGGCGCGCAGCACGGCCACCATCGGCCTGCTGGTACCCAACAGCATCAACCCGTACTTCGCCGAACTGGCCCGAGGCATCGAGGATGCCTGTGAGCGCAACGGCTACTGCGTGATCCTTTGTAACTCAGACGATAACCCGCAAAAGCAGCGCAGCTACCTGCGCGTGCTGCTGGAAAAGCGCATCGACGGCCTGGTGGTGGCGTCGGTGGGCGAGGACGCCGACCTGCTGCAGAGCCTGGCCGGCGTGCGCACGCCGATGGTCATCGTCGACCGCGAGCTGGAGGGTGTCGATGCCGACCTTGTGCGCATCGACCATGAGCACGGTGCCTACCTGGCGACCCGTCATCTGCTGGAGCTGGGCCATCGCGACATCGCCTATATCGGCGGCCCCGCCGAGACGGGTGTCACGCAGTTGCGCCTGCGCGGCTTCCACCAGGCCATGGCTGAAGCTGAGGTTGAGGTGCTGGCAGGCAGGGTGTTGCATTGCGACTTCACCAGCCCGGGCGGCCATGCCGCCGCCGTGCAGCTGCTCGATGGCAAGCGCCCGACGGCGATCTTCGCCGGCAACGACATGATCGGTTTCGGTGTGTTGCGCGCCGCTGCCGAGCGAAACATCAGCGTACCGGGCGAACTGTCGGTGATCGGCTTCGACGACATCGAGCTGAGTCGCTATGTGTACCCGCCGCTGACCACGGTCGGCCAATCGATTCGCGAGCTTGGCGAAAGCGCTGCTGCCTTGCTGCTGTCCCGTATCGCCACGCCGCGGTGCGATGCCGCCGAGCAGCGCATCGTCGCCCCGCGCATTGTGCTGCGCGAATCCACCGGGCCGCGCCCGGACCTGTTCAATGATTACCGCTAAGGAATTTGCGCCATGAATGCCAAGGTAGTGGTGGTCGGGAGCCTCAACATGGACCTGGTGGCCCGCGCCCAGCGGCTGCCGCGGCCCGGTGAAACACTGGCTGGGGAGTGTTTTTTCACCGTGCCGGGCGGCAAGGGTGCCAACCAGGCGGTGGCAGTGGCGCGCCTGGGTGGCCGTGTGGCAATGGTGGGTAATGTCGGCGATGACGCCTACGGTCAGCAGTTGCGCCAGGCGCTGGTAGTGGAGGGCATCGACTGCCAGGCGGTCAGCGTGTGCCCGGGTGTGTCCAGTGGCGTGGCGCTGATTACCGTGGACGCTGCCAGCCAGAACTGCATCGTCATCATTCCTGGCGGTAACGGGTTGCTGACGCCCGAGTCGGTGCAGCGCTTCGATGCTTTGCTGCAGGCGGCCGAGGTGATCATCTGCCAGCTCGAAGTACCGGCCGAGACCGTGGCCTGGACCCTTGCCAGAGGGCATGAGCTGGGCAAGCAGGTAATCCTCAACCCGGCGCCGGCCACTGGCCCGCTGCCGGCTAGCTGGTTTGCCCATGTCGACTACCTCACCCCCAATGAGAGCGAAGCCGAGGCACTGACCGGGACGCCGGTCAACGACCTTGAGAGTGCCCGCCGCGCGGGCGAGCGTTTGCTGCAACTGGGTGCCGGCAAGGTGATCGTCACCCTGGGGGCGCAAGGCGCCTTGTTCGTCAGCCGTGACGGTAGCCAGCATTTCCCGGCGCCGCAGGTGCAGCCGTTGGATACCACGGCGGCGGGTGACACCTTCATCGGCGGTTTTGCCGCGGCGCTGGTGCAGGGCAAGGGGGAAGGCGAGGCCATTGCGTTCGGCCAGCGTGCTGCCGCGTTGTCCGTCACCCGTGCCGGCGCCCAGCCGTCGATTCCTTATCTGGCGGAGCTGACGCCATGAAAAAGACCACGCTGCTCAACGTTGCGCTGTCGCGGACCATCGCCGGGATGGGGCATGGGGACATCCTGGTGATCGGCGATGCCGGCTTGCCGGTGCCGCCGGGTGTCGAGCTGATCGACCTGGCGCTGACGGCGGGCGTACCGGATTTTGCCAGCGTGCTGCGCGCGGTGTTGAGCGAGCTGCAGGTGGAGCGGCATGTGCTGGCCGAAGAGATGCAGAAGGTGGTGCCGCCGGCGCTGGTCGAAATCGAGCGCCTGAAGGGCAAGCTGGGCAAGCGTGAATGGCTGAGCCATGAGGATTTCAAGGTGCTGTCGCGCAGTGCCCGGGCGATCGTGCGCACCGGCGAGTGCCAGCCCTACAGCAACATCGCCCTGGTATCCGGCGTCACCTTCTAACAAGCGAAACACAGTGCGCTTTTTGTAGGAGCGGCCTCGTGTCGCGAAAGGGGTGCGAAGCGCCCCCAAGGTCTCAGCTTCGCCGCAGGAATTGCCGGGGCCGCCTTGCGGCCCTTTCGCGGCACGAGGCCGCGCCTACAGTGATCGCATTCCATCTCATGGCAACAGGAGTGCCCCATGCTCAAACCCCTGCTACAAGGACTCACCCTCATGGCCGCAGCCGCTACCACCAACCTCCAGGCCGCCCCGCGTGACCTGATCATCGACACCGACCCCGGCGCCGACGATGTGGTCGCACTGTACCTGGCCATGGCCTCACCCGAAGCACTCAACATTCGCGCCATCACCACCGTCGCCGGCAACGTGCGCCTGGAAAAGACCTCGCGCAACGCCCGCCTGGCCCGTGAGTGGGCTGGCCGTGAAGATATCCCGGTATACGCCGGGGCAGGGCGGCCACTGGTGCGCGCGCCTATCTACGCCGCTGATGTTCACGGTGAAGAAGGCCTGACCGGCGTCGCGGTGCATGAACCGAAAAAGCCCCTGGCCGAAGGCAATGCCGTGCAATACCTGGTCGATACCTTGGGGAGCGCCAAGCCCCACAGCATCACCATCGCCATGCTCGGCCCGCAGACCAACCTGGCCCTGGCGCTGATCCAGCGTCCGCAAATCGCCCAGGGCATCAAGGAAGTGGTGATCATGGGCGGTGCCCACTTCAACGGCGGCAACATCACCCCGGTGGCGGAGTTCAACCTCTACGCCGACCCGCACGCCGCCGAAGTGGTGTTGGCCAGCGGCGTGCAACTCACCTACCTGCCGCTGGACGTTACCCACAAGATCCTTACCAGTGACGCCCGGCTCAAGCAGTTGGCCGCCGTGAACAACCACGCCAGCAAGCAGGTTGTCGATATTCTGCAGGCTTACATCAAGCACGACATGGACCTGTATGGCATGCCCGGTGGGCCGGTACATGACGCCAGCGTCATCGCTTATCTGCTAAAGCCCGAGCTGTTCAGCGGGCGGCGCATTCACATGAGCGTCGACAGCCGCGAAGGCCCGACTTTCGGTCAGACCGTCGCCGACTGGTACGGCGTGCTCAAGCAACCGGCCAATGTGCTGTGGGTAAACGAGGGTGACGCCCAGGGCTTTTTCGACCTGCTCAGCGCGCGCCTGGCTCTATTGCAATAGCCGCGTGGGGCGCATAGCGCTCAAATACCTGGTCGATGAAACTGCGCGCCGCTTCGCCGCCGCGGTCGCGCACCAGCAGGTCGATGGCGATCAACAGCAACTCTTCGGGCGTGCTGGGGCTGTAGGCGCTCTGGCCCTCGGCCCATTTGACCTTGATATCGGCGTCGATGCTGTGGCTGCTCATGGAAGGCTCTCGCTGGGGACCCGGAGTGGAGGGGCGAACACCGGATCCTGGCGTTCGAAGAAGGCACTGTGCCTTCACTTCCTAAAGTAAATCATGACTTTGCGGCGCAAACCAAGCGGCTCGTCGGCTGAGTGGTAAAATTCGGTCACGATTGCCTTTGGCCCCGGTGTGGTGAGTTCAGGCAGACTTGCGCGGTTTTGCAACGAATTACTGGTGGAGCTGTCGGATCAGGCAGTTCCCAGATCGATTTTAGGAGGATTCATGTTCCGTACCCGTGCTTTCCTGGCAACCCTGGCGGTGGCTGCTGTCCTGGCTGGTTGCAGCACTGGCGGTCACTCGGGGGGTGGCAAGGCGCCCGAGGCGTCGGCGGGCAATGATGGCCGCTGCGAGGCCAGCGGTGCCGACTTCGCCATCGGCAAGCCGGGCAGCGCCGACCTGCTGGAGCAGGCGCGCAAGGCCAGTGGTTCGCAGATGGCGCGTATCCTCAAGCCGCACGACGTGGTAACCCTGGAGTACCGCTCCGAGCGCCTGAACCTGAATGTGGACGAGCAGGGTGTGGTGACTCGCGTCAACTGCGGTTGATCCAGCACCAACGCGGTCCCTTGTAGGAGCGGCCTTGCGTCGCGAAAGGGCCGCAAGGCGGCCCCGGCAGTTTCTGATTCGAAGCTGAGACCCTGGGGGCGCTTCGCACCCCCTTTCGCGACGCAAGGCCGCTCCTACAAAAGCAAGTGTGTGAGCCAGGCAAGCGCCCATAAAAAAACCCGCCACAAGGGCGGGTTTTTTTACAGCTGCCCGAATTACTCCGGACGAACCTGCGCAGCCTGCATGCCCTTCTGGCCGCGCTCGGCGACGAAGGAAACAGTCTGGCCTTCTTTCAGGCTCTTGAAGCCGTCGGATTCGATGGCTTTGAAGTGTACGAACAGGTCGTCGCCGCCGCCTGCTGGGGTGATGAAGCCGTAGCCTTTCTCATCATTGAACCATTTGACGGTGCCTTGTTGGCGATTGGACATGAGGTGAATCTCCAGAACATTTAGTTTTTTCAGTGGTGCAATGTGGCCGAGGCTACGGAGCACGGGCAACATCATAGTCTAATTCTGCGCATCTAGCGCCTTTTACCTTCGCAGGATATTGATCCAGGCCAAATAATGCGTGAATCAAACCCTGCGCACGGCTCATTTTGGCTTGCAGGCAGCCTGTACGGTCATACGTGCCTTCTTCATCAGGTTGGCATCCACGCCGTCGGTGCTGTCCAGGTCAGCGATCTCCTTATCGGTAAAATTCTTTTTGATGGCCTGGGCACCACATTCGCAGTGCTTTTTCGCGGTCGCGGCATCAAGGCCCTTGCCGCTGGCCACCTCTTGGCACTGGGTCATGTAGTGGCCCTCCTTCCCGGCAGGGAAGTTGCCAGCATTGGCAGCCACGGGCAGCAGCAGTGCGCCAGCGGCCGCCAGGGCCAGTAGAGACGGTACTCGCATAACCAGTTACTCCTTGGGTTAAGGTCTCAACAAGCGTAGGTTGCTTCCCAAGGTCTGATAGGAATTTTTCCGCGATAGTTCACCGAGGCGGCGTAATTTCCAAATATTTCTGCGTGGCGCGTAACCCGCGTGCTAGCATGCCCGGCTTGCAGCTGACAATGTTCAGCTTGCAGCGATCTTTTTTATTTCCAGTCACTCTGGTTCGTCCCTGGCAAGCCGAAAGGCTTCTGCCACTGTGAGGCAGGCTTCCCTGAAGGGAAGGCAGGTCGGATCTTGTACTGGCTCATCCCAACCCACGTGACCTTTGGTAGGGGTCACCACTAGGAGAGGAGGCGCCATGCCCGTTATTACTCTTCCCGATGGCAGTCAACGTTCGTTTGATCACGCCGTATCCGTCGCCGACGTCGCCGCTTCCATCGGCGCAGGCCTGGCCAAGGCCACCGTGGCCGGCAAGGTCGACGGCAAGCTGGTTGATGCTTGCGACCTGATCCACAACGACGCCACCCTGCAGATCATCACCCCTAAAGATGCAGAGGGACTGGAGATCATTCGTCACTCGTGTGCCCACCTGGTCGGCCACGCGGTGAAGCAGCTGTACCCGACCGCCAAGATGGTGATCGGCCCGGTGATCGACGAAGGCTTCTATTACGACATCGCCTACGAGCGCCCCTTCACCCCAGAAGACATGGCCGCCATCGAAAAGCGCATGATGGAGCTGATCGAAAAAGACTACGACGTGGTCAAGAAGGTCACCCCGCGCGCCGAAGTCATCGACGTGTTCAAGGCCCGTGGCGAAGACTACAAGCTGCGCCTGGTCGAAGACATGCCGGACGAGCAGGCCATGGGCCTGTACTACCACGAAGAATACGTCGACATGTGCCGTGGCCCGCACGTGCCGAACACGCGTTTCCTCAAGGCATTCAAGCTGACCAAGCTGTCCGGTGCCTACTGGCGCGGCGATGCCAAGAACGAGCAGCTGCAACGCGTGTACGGCACCGCCTGGGCTGACAAGAAGCAGCTGGCCGCCTACATCCAGCGCATCGAAGAAGCCGAAAAACGCGACCACCGCAAGATCGGCAAGCAGCTCGACCTCTTCCACCTGCAGGAAGAAGCCCCGGGCATGGTGTTCTGGCACGCCAACGGCTGGACCGTGTACCAGGTGCTCGAGCAGTACATGCGCCAGGTTCAGCGCGTCAACGGCTACCAGGAAATCAAGACCCCGCAGGTTGTGGACCGCATCCTCTGGGAGCGTTCCGGCCACTGGTCGAACTACGCCGAAAACATGTTCACCACTTCGTCGGAAAGCCGTGACTACGCGGTCAAGCCGATGAACTGCCCATGCCACGTGCAGGTGTTCAACCAGGGCCTGAAGAGCTACCGCGACCTGCCACTGCGCCTGGCCGAGTTCGGTGCTTGCCACCGTAACGAGCCATCCGGCGCCCTGCACGGCATCATGCGCGTGCGTGGCTTTGTGCAGGACGACGCGCACATCTTCTGCACCGAAGAACAGGTGAAGAAAGAAGCCGCCGACTTCATCAAGCTGACCCTGGATGTGTACAAGGACTTCGGCTTCACCGACATCGCCATGAAGCTGTCGACCCGCCCAGCCAAGCGTGTGGGCTCCGAAGAGCTGTGGGACCGTGCCGAAGGCGCACTGGCCGACGCCCTGAACGAGTCGGGCCTGGAGTGGGAATACCAGCCGGGCGAGGGCGCGTTCTATGGTCCGAAGATCGAGTTCACCCTGCGCGACTGCCTCGGCCGTAACTGGCAGTGTGGTACCCTGCAGTACGACCCGAACCTGCCAGAGCGCCTGGATGCCAGCTATATCGCCGAAGATAACAGCCGTGTTCGCCCGGTCATGCTGCACCGTGCAATCCTCGGTTCGTTCGAGCGCTTCATCGGCATGCTGATCGAGCACTACGCCGGCGTGTTCCCAGCGTGGCTGGCACCGACTCAGGCGGTGATCATGAACATCACCGACAAACAGGCCGATTTCGCCCTCGAGGTGGAAAATGCTCTGAACGGTAGCGGTTTCCGTGCCAAGTCGGACTTGAGAAATGAGAAGATCGGCTTTAAAATCCGCGAGCATACTTTGCTCAAGGTCCCGTACCTTTTGGTTATAGGGGATCGAGAAGTCGAAACACGAACCGTCGCTGTGCGTACTCGCGAAGGCGCAGACCTGGGCTCCATGCCCGTCGCCCAGTTCGCTGAGCTCCTGACACAAGCGGTTTCCCGGCGTGGTCGCCAAGAAACGGAGTAATGACTATTAAGCGTGAAATGAGAAACGATAAGCGTGCTGTACCGAAGGCCCCGATCAACGAGAATATCTCGGCCCGCGAGGTTCGGTTAATTGGCGCTGATGGCGAGCAGGTTGGCATCGTCTCGATTGATGAAGCGCTTCGTATCGCTGATGAAGCGAAGCTGGATCTGGTAGAAATCTCTGCAGACGCGGTACCGCCTGTCTGCAAGGTCATGGACTACGGCAAGCACCTCTTCGAGAAGAAGAAGCAGGCTAACGAAGCCAAGAAAAACCAGAAGCAGATTCAGATTAAAGAAATCAAGTTTCGTCCAGGGACGGAGGATGGGGATTACCAGGTAAAACTACGCAACCTGGTACGTTTCCTTACCGATGGGGACAAGGCCAAGATCTCTCTGAGATTCCGTGGTCGTGAGATGGCCCACCAGGAGCTGGGCATGGAGCTGTTGAAGCGGGTTGAAGCTGACCTCGCCGAATACGGCACCGTTGAGCAGCATCCGAAGATGGAAGGACGCCAGCTTATGATGGTCATCGCCCCCAAGAAAAAGAAGTAATCTCCCGGGCACGGCAGGCCTGATGATTATTGTGTAATTTTTATCGAATGCGGAGTTCAACATGCCAAAAATGAAAACCAAGAGCGGTGCTGCGAAGCGCTTCCTGAAGACAGCTTCGGGCTTCAAGCACAAGCACGCTTTCAAGAGCCACATCCTGACCAAAATGTCGACCAAGCGTAAGCGTCAACTGCGCGGTGCCAGCTTGCTGCACCCGTCCGACGTGGCAAAAGTCGAGCGCATGCTGCGCGTTCGTTAATTCTGGTTAAGATAGAGGAAGTTACTCATGGCTCGTGTTAAGCGCGGCGTTATCGCTCGTAAGCGTCACAAAAAAATTCTGAAACTGGCTAAAGGTTACTACGGTGCACGTTCGCGCGTATTCCGTGTTGCCAAGCAAGCGGTCATCAAGGCAGGCCAATACGCCTACCGCGACCGTCGCCAGAAGAAGCGTCAGTTCCGCGCACTGTGGATCGCTCGTATCAACGCCGGTGCCCGCACCAACGGTCTGTCCTACAGCCGTCTGATTGCTGGCCTGAAAAAGGCTTCGATCGAAATCGACCGTAAGGTTCTGGCCGATCTGGCAGTGAACGAAAAAGCGGCGTTTGCTGCGATTGTCGAGAAAGCTAAAGCCGTTCTGGCTTAAGTACCCGCGACAATCACCCGGCGGCGCGTGCGCTGCCGGGCATTGAACGTCATCGATAGGGGAAGAGCCTTCAAAGCTCTTCCCCTATTTTCGTATCTGGAGTCTGTACATGGAAAACCTGGATGCGCTGGTCTCCCAAGCCCTAGAGGCCGTCGAGCGCGCTGAAGACATCACTACCCTGGAACAGATCCGGGTTCAGTACCTCGGCAAGAAGGGCGAACTGACCCAGGTGATGAAGACCCTGGGCAACCTGCCAGCCGATGAGCGCCCGAAAGTCGGCGCCCTGATCAACGACGCCAAAGAGCGCGTCACCGTCGTGCTCAACGCACGCAAGGCTGCCTTCGAAGAGGCCGAGCTCAGCGCTCGCCTGGCCGCCGAATGCATCGACGTGACCCTGCCAGGCCGTGGCCAGACCACCGGCGGGCTGCACCCGATCACCCGTACTCTCGAGCGCATCGAGCAGTTCTTCACCCACATCGGCTACGGCATCGCCGAAGGCCCTGAGGTCGAAGACGACTACCACAACTTCGAAGCGCTCAACATCCCTGGCCACCACCCGGCCCGGGCGATGCACGACACCTTCTACTTCAATGCCAACATGCTGCTGCGCACCCACACCTCGCCGGTGCAGGTGCGGACCATGGAGTCCACCCAGCCGCCAATCCGCATTGTTTGCCCGGGCCGCGTGTACCGCTGCGACTCGGATATCACCCACTCGCCGATGTTCCACCAGGTCGAAGGCCTGCTGATCGACCGCGGCATCAACTTCGCCGACCTCAAGGGCACCATCGAAGAATTCCTGCGGGTGTTCTTCGAGAAAGAACTGGCCGTGCGCTTCCGCCCGTCGTTCTTCCCGTTCACCGAGCCGTCCGCCGAAGTCGACATCCAGTGCGTGATGTGTTCCGGCAAGGGCTGCCGCGTGTGCAAGCAAACCGGCTGGCTGGAAGTCATGGGCTGCGGCATGGTGCACCCGAACGTGCTGCGCATGTCTGGCATCGACCCGGAAGAGTTCCAGGGCTTCGCCTTCGGCATGGGCGCCGAGCGCCTGGCCATGCTGCGCTATGGCGTCAACGATTTGCGTCTGTTCTTCGACAACGACCTGCGCTTCCTCGCGCAATTCCGCTAGGTCAATGCCCGACGCAACTTTCAGGAGAACAGCATGAAATTCAGTGAACAGTGGCTGCGCGGTTGGGTAAACCCGCAAGTCTCCCGTGACGAACTGGTCGCCCGCCTGTCCATGGCTGGCCTCGAAGTCGACAGCGTTACCCCCGCTGCCGGCCAGTTCAGCGGCATCGTCGTGGGCGAGATCCTCGCCACCGAACAACACCCGGACGCCGACAAGCTGCGCGTGTGCCAGGTGAGCAACGGCCAGGAAACCTTCCAGGTCGTGTGCGGCGCGCCTAATGCCCGCCCAGGTATCAAGATCCCGTTCGCCATGATCGGCGCCGAGCTGCCAGGTGACTTCAAGATCAAGAAGGCCAAGCTGCGCGGCGTCGAGTCGTTCGGCATGCTCTGCTCGGCCGCCGAGCTGCAGATCAGCGAAGAAAACGACGGCCTGCTGGAACTGGCTGCCGACGCCCCGGTGGGCGAAGACATCCGCCAGTACCTGAGCCTGGACGACGCCAGCATCGAGATCGGCCTGACCCCGAACCGCGGTGACTGCCTGTCCATCGCAGGCCTGGCCCGCGACGTTAGCGCCCTGTACAACGTGCCGGTCACCCGCCCGGTGGTGCCAGCCGTAGCCCCAGCCCATGACGAAGTGCGCCCGGTCGAAGTCAGCGCCCCGGCCGCCTGCCCACGCTACCTCGGCCGCGTCATCCGCAACGTCGACCTGAGCAAGCCGACCCCGCTGTGGATGGTCGAGCGCCTGCGCCGCAGCGACGTGCGCAGCATCGACGCCGCCGTCGACATCACGAACTACGTGATGCTCGAACTCGGCCAGCCGATGCACGCCTTCGACCTCGCCGAAATCAACGGCGGCATCCGCGTGCGCATGGCTGAAGAAGGCGAGAAACTCGTCCTGTTCGACGGCCAGGAAGTGGCCCTGCGTGCCGACACCCTGGTTATCGCCGACCACACCCGCGCCCTGGCCATCGCCGGCGTCATGGGTGGCGAACACAGCGGTGTGAACACCGAAAAAACCCGCGACCTGTTCCTCGAAAGCGCCTTCTTCGAGCCGATCTCCGTCGCTGGCAAGGCCCGTTCCTACGGCCTGCACACCGATGCCTCGCACCGCTACGAGCGCGGCGTCGACTCGCAGCTGGCCCGCGAAGCCATCGAGCGCGCCACCCAGCTGATCCTCGACATCGTCGGCGGCGAAGCCGGCCCGGTGGTCGAAGCCGTCAGCGAACAGCACCTGCCGAACGTCGCCCCGGTTACCCTGCGCGCCGAACGCATCACCCAGATGCTCGGCATGCAGATGGACCCGGCCCAGGTCGAGCAACTGCTCAACAACCTTGGCCTGGCGACTACGGCTAACGGGGCAGGGCAGTGGACCGTCAACGTCCCAAGCCACCGCTTCGACATCAGCCTGGAAGTCGACCTGATCGAAGAGCTGGCCCGCCTGTACGGTTACAACAACCTGCCAGTGCGCTACCCGCAAGCCCGCCTCGCGCCGCAAGCCCGCCCGGAAACCCGTGGCGAGCTGCCTAACCTGCGCCGCCTGCTGGTTGCCCGCGGCTACCAGGAAGCCATCACCTACAGCTTCATCGACCCGAAACTGTTCGAGCTGTTCAGCCCAGGCGTAGAGCCGCTGCTGCTGGCCAACCCGATCTCCAACGACATGGCCGCCATGCGCGCCTCGTTGTGGCCGGGCCTGGTCAAGGCGCTGCAGCACAACCTCAACCGCCAGCAAGACCGCGTGCGCCTGTTCGAAAGCGGCCTGCGCTTCGTCGGCCAGCTCGGTAACCTGCAGCAGCAGCCCATGATCGCTGGCGTCGTCACCGGCAGCCGCCTGCCGGAAGGCTGGGCCAACGGCCGCGACACCATCGACTTCTTCGACGTCAAGGCCGACGTGGAAGCCCTGCTGGGCTACAGCGGCGCCCTGAGCGACTTCACCTTCGCCGCCGGCAAGCACCCAGCCCTGCACCCTGGCCAGACCGCTGTAATCCAGCGCGACGGCAAGGACGTCGGCTACCTCGGCGCCCTCCACCCGGAGCTTGCCAAAGCCCTGGACCTGGACCGCCCGGTGTTCGTCTTCGAGCTGGTGTTGGGTGATGTGGTCGAAGGCCGCCTGCCGAAATTCAGCGAACTCTCCAAGTTCCCGGAAACCCGTCGCGACCTGGCTTTGATTGCAGGACGTGATGTAGCTTCTCAAGATGTGCTTGAAGTAATTCGTGACAATGCAGGCGAATGGCTCACAGACCTCAGGCTGTTTGATGTCTACCAAGGTAAAGGCATTGATCCTGATAGAAAAAGCCTTGCCGTCGGCTTGACCTGGCAGCATCCATCGCGCACTCTTAACGACGATGAGGTGAACACTACCCTGCAAAACATCCTCACCTCGCTCGAACAAAGGTTGAACACCACGTTAAGGAAATAACGGCATGGGTGCTCTGACGAAAGCTGAGATGGCCGAAAGGCTGTACGAGGAGCTGGGGCTTAACAAGCGTGAGGCCAAGGAGCTGGTCGAGCTGTTTTTTGAAGAAATTCGGCACGCACTTGAAGAGAACGAGCAGGTCAAGTTGTCCGGTTTTGGCAACTTCGACCTTCGCGACAAACGCCAGCGGCCGGGCCGCAACCCCAAAACAGGGGAAGAGATCCCGATCACTGCACGGCGCGTCGTCACCTTTCGTCCAGGGCAGAAGTTGAAGGCCCGGGTTGAGGCCTATGCTGGAACCAAGCCATAACGACGAACTGCCCCCCATACCGGGCAAACGCTACTTCACCATTGGTGAAGTGAGCGAGTTGTGTGCCGTAAAGCCACACGTGCTGCGGTATTGGGAGCAGGAGTTTCCTCAGCTCAACCCTGTGAAGCGGCGGGGGAACCGGCGGTATTATCAGCGGCAAGATGTGCTGATGATTCGCCAGATTCGCGCGCTGCTTTATGACCAGGGGTTTACCATTGGCGGGGCGCGGTTGCGGCTCTCCAGTGATGAGGTGAAGGATGAATCGAGCCAGTACAAGCAGCTGATTCGGCAGATGATTGTCGAGTTGGAGGATGTGTTGGTGGTGTTGAAGAAGTAGGCTGGTTTCTGATGAGTGGAAAATTTTTTGAGAAAAAGGTTTCATTTATCAGAAGGTTAGGGTACATTCTTCAACGTTCTCGGTAAGATTGAGAACATGCTTCAAGCCCAGTCGGGGCGTAGCGCAGCCCGGTAGCGCACTTGCATGGGGTGCAAGGGGTCGAGTGTTCGAATCACTCCGTCCCGACCATATTTAAAGGCTGACCAGTAATGGTCAGCCTTTTTCGTTTTAAGCACATTTTTGATTGCAATGTTGTGGTCCAAAGAACTGGTCCCTAATTAGGTTGTCGTTTGGCAAATATTTGAATGTTTAATTGCCATTTGCTACTATTGGTGGGTTTTTCTTATCGGTGGCAGGTTGATGGCGCAGATTCTGAATATCAATAGAACAGGGAAATTCATTGACCTTTTTTCTGGTTGTGGCGGGCTTTCTTTAGGATTAATGCAAGCAGGCTGGGAAGGTATCTTTGCTATTGAAAAGACTGAAGCAGCGTTTTCTACTTTGAGCAGCAACTTGCTGAGTCAAGGTAGGTATAGTTACGCATGGCCAGACTGGTTACCGCGGAAGAACATGGAGGTCGGCGAATTAATTGCTAACCATGTTGATGATTTGCGAGAGCTTAGAGGGACGGTAGATTTAATAGCTGGTGGTCCACCATGCCAGGGTTTTTCCACGGCAGGTAAACGGGATCCTAATGACCCAAGGAATAAGCTGGCTGAGCAATATATAAAAGTTGTTGAGTTGGTGCGCCCAAGTTATCTCATTTTAGAAAATGTCAGAGGTTTTAACCTTTCCTTTAAAAAGGACGAATCCAAAGGTCAAGAGCAAAATTTTCCATATTCTCTAGTTGTAAAAAAGAAATTAGAAGAAATTGGCTATGGGGTATCCTTTAAGGTAGTCAAAAGCTCTGATTGGGGGGTTCCGCAGCACCGCCCTAGATTTATTCTCATAGCTAAATATGGTGTGAGTAGTAATGATTTTGATCCATTTTCTGACATTGATTTGTTTAGAGAAAAATTTTTGCGCGCCAAGGGGCTTAGAGTAGATCGCCCAGTTTCGGCAGGTGAGGCGATTCAGGATCTTGAGACATTTGGGAAGAAGTTGATCCCCAATGAAGATTCCCAGCGTAATGGCTTTTACGAGTTATCATATCAGCCACCTCAGCATTTGAATGGATTTTTGAGTTTAGTTAGAGCTGGTCTCGAAAATGAGTCTCCTAATAGCATGAGACTGGCGCGTCATTCTGACGCAGTCAGATCTAAGTTTTCTGATATTCTCAAGAATTGCCCCCGTGGAGTGACAGTTAGCAAGTCTTACAAAGCAGAGATGGTAATTAAGAAGCAGGCTATTACCCCACTGTGCAAAGACTTGCCATCAGCTACAGTAACCACCTTGCCAGACGATATAATTCATTACGCAGAGCCAAGAATTCTTACTGTTCGTGAAAATGCTCGATTGCAAACCTTTCCCGACTGGTTTGAGTTTACTGGTGCGTATACTACCGGTGGCAAGCAGAGAAAAAATACTTGCCCTCGCTACACTCAAGTCGGAAATGCAGTTCCACCGCTTTTGGCTGAAGCAATGGGGCTTTTGATTGAGGTGGAAATGAGACGGGCCATCTAAGATGGCCCGTAATTTTAGTGTAAACCCATTAGCCTATCATACTCATCGATGTTCCATCCTGCTTCCTTTAATAACTCTTTCATCTCATCAGCGCAGATCTTTTTGAGAGCGGGATCACTGTCCAAATGAGAGTCGATATTTAAAGAACCGCAGAAGTTATTTACTGCTTTCGATTTGTCACTCCTCTTGGTCTCATCGTTAAACTCCCGCGTTACAAACCCTACAGCTTCACCTAGCCCCAACTGATCCATTGCGATTGTTGCGTTTTTAGTAATTCTCATCACATAAGAAAACATGTCTGGATAATCGTTTCCTTCGTGAACTTTATACTTCATGGTGCTGACAACTTCTAGTCGAGCCCCATGCTCATGAATTAGTTTTATTACCCAGAATATAAAACAGACCTGAAGTATTTCGGAGAGCTCTGATTCGGGTATGCTTTCATCGATAAGCGATTTCTTTGTTTGTATATATTCGTGAATATTTTTTCGATGAGTCTCGATGGCTGCAACGAAAGAAGCGTCGTCTATTAGGCTCGCAGTGAATATTCTATTTAAATCTTCCAGTAGATCCTTAGCTATACCTTCTTTGTCGGCGCGGGTTGTAAGGAAGAATAGCCATGGAGTTCCGGTCATGCTGTTTAGTTGATGAGTGAATAGCGTCATCATTGAATTGATGGTTCTTTTTTGAAAAACTCCATCGCAGAGATCTAGGTTTATTAGGTGATAAGAGCCTGTGTTTTTTATTCTTCCCAAAGCCAGGGATTTTTCTTCAGCGAGCGCTTGAAAATTGAAGTTCTCGACTTTTGAATTTACGTCGACATTGTTCCTGTCTAGCAGTTCACTTAATCTAAGGTCAGCTTTTTCTTTACCTTGTGCACTATCGATAAAACCATGAACAAATAGCTTTTTATCAGCGTGCTTTGAGTCGGAAAGCTTTTTGCTGAAGTAGCTTATGTCTAATAGATCGCTTCCAGGTAAACCGAAATAGCGAATCGTTTCAATTGAGCGATATTCGGTGAAGCGCGAAATCAAAAAGTCGATATGCTTCCACCATTGATGACAGCGTACGAACTGCTTTCTTGGTTTATGCCAGGGCTGAAAAACACGGGCTTCTTGAGGTTTTGCAAGACTAGCTACTTCGCTCAAGTCGATGATTGCTTCATCACTTTCAAAAAAGTTAGTCATGCTTTAACCCTCAAAACTTACGACTTTGATAATGTCTTCGATCAATTGCTCGCGTTGACTCGCATTTAAATAATTAAGGAGGCCATAGCTTTCTAATATTTGAATGAGAGCTTCCGTTTTGGCCTCAATTGCGAGTGATTTAGTACTGTTTGTAGAGTTGAGATTGGAGATTTCAACAAAGCGCTGCCTTTCAATTTTAATTGATTCCATTGGAAGGTCGGAAACTTTTAACTTTTCCTTTGATGTAGAAGTCGCTTTGTCGCCATCAGTCAAGTAAAGGCTGCTGACTTCGGAGAAGTCGTATCCGCTCCGCTGGATACTATCCATTACTATTTTTGTCAGGTTGTTTCCATATTGCTCGTTTCTATGATTGGCATTGGCTTTTACAGCATCTTTCTTAATCGCTTTGTATTTATTAACTACCTGTCTGATGGCTTGGTGTAGCCACTTCATGATTATTTGGTAGTGAGGGTGCGATATGTTAAATGACTCGCGGTCTATGTTTAGTGCTGAGTCTAGCCCTTTATTGACAAATATTTCTATAGTTAACTGACTTTTGATTGTGTGCTCTGCAACTTGGTGCTTCATGAATGTTTCATCAAAAAGCGTACCAGATGAATTGTTTACACGTATAAGAGAGCCATTGTGATCTTTAGGGATGATTTTTGGTGCCCACAGTATATAGGCGTCGAAAGACAGAGCTCCGCCTGAGTCTTGAGCTTGCAGTGTGGATAGGTCGGGTGAAAAACTGCCAATGAAAAGGATGGGGTCCTTAACTGCCGCCCCGGATTTTGGTAGATCTTTGAATTTTATAGGTCTAAATAGCTTGACGCCATCTACAATAACATTGAAGTCGATACTTTTGTAAGCGCCGGAATCTGGCAGAATATCTTTGATTGGTATGTCTAAGTTGAATTCTTTACATTGCTCTTTGAGTTTGTTATGAATTACAAAGATTTTGCTGATATCCTTTACGGAGTTCTCGAAAGGATGTTTGTCAATGTAGTTTAGTGGTACCGAAAGGCTTAGTGTCCAAAGCATGTTTAGGTAGTTGTCAAGGACAATATTTAGCTTTGGATTTGTAGTGTTTTTTGTGAGTGAAAGAATGCCGTCGTAGAGTTTTGGTAGCCTTACCTCAGGTGCATCGCTTGGATCCCAAGGAAGGTTAGGTTCCCTTTCTTCATCTTCATAGTACTCGAAGCCATCTTTTCCGAAGTAGTTTCCAACATGGAATGTAGGCTTTTCGAGTTTAGAAGAATCTAATATGTCATCGGACTGGCTTTGGTCACGATCTGTTTCCGCGGATTCCTGCCCCCATATATCTATACTTCTCAGCTGATCACGAGCACTTTTCTTTATATTTCTTAGGATGATGTCTGTGCCGTGGGCGTGTAGGTTATCTGTTTGCTCTGTCCAGATTTCTACTTCACCAGTTTCAAAGCTGGCGCCACGTACTTCGGATTCGTTTTTTAATGATTCTTGAAGTTTTCGTTCTACTTCTTGGATGTACTCTTCAGAGTAGTTGTGAAGCCTGACTTTTGCTTTGAGATAGTAATCGGTGTCTCGTTGTTTTGTGACAATGTCAAAGTCTCTAGTAAGCTGGGCGACACTAAATAAGCCGATTCCTATTTTGCCAATGAGCTTTCTTTTTTTTACCTTACTGAGGCTAGTGTCCGAATCGTCAGTTACAGAGAGCTCTTTTCCTTTTCTGCTCCGTTTAGCGCTGGCTCCCACGTGGTTAAGAAGATTGACCAATGTCTCTACGGACATTCCATTGCCATCATCTCGAACTGTTATCGTCTCGAAGCGTGGTACATCGGTTTCAATTATTACATTTTCTGCATCTGCGTCATACGCGTTCGATATTAGTTCACGTATGGCTGAGCCAGGAAGTCTATAGATTCCGTCGGTTACACGTGCTAGAACTTTTTCATCAGTTTCTAATTTGGTTTTCGCACTTAATCCAGTGTGTTTGAAGTTTTTGATTCGGTCTACTAGCTCAATTTCATGTGAGCTGAATGATGCTGTACTGTTCATATTTTATCCATAAATATAATCAGCTAGAAGATTTTGCTATTAGCGATTTATTGGGGTAGCTACCTGTCAGGCCAGCGGATGACATGCCGATGTGGTATGGTGGTGGCTACTTGCTATTAATCCATAAACCAACCTGAAATGCTAGGTCCAGCTTCAAGAAGAAGGCAAAGGATCTTCGTAGTCGTCGGCCTGTGGTTTTATGAGGGTGGAAGGTTGTGGTGGATCGTCTCGAGGTCTCCCTTTCAGCCGAATAGGCGCTCAGAGTAGTCTTGATCTGGGAAGTGGTGTTACTGGACCAGCCTGCGGCGACCTGCGAGCTAAAAAGGAACGTCGTGATTCTGTCTAAGGTTGGGTTCGCGAAAGCCATACACTCATCTGATAGCCTACAGTGACCAAACCCAGCCATTACGCACTGCCAAAAAACGACGGCGGAGTGTGTTATCAAACGGTCCGGTCCATAGCGCGGCTGGGTGAGCGATGCTGCTCGAGCTGAAAGACCGACGAGCTTGCCTGTGTCATCAGCCTGCGAGGCCTGGCCTCGCTTGATTTTGTGTAGGAAAAAGCTGAGAGTGTCTGCGAAAAATACCGACAGGATGCGCAGCCAGTGCCTCAGCTATCCCTACTGAAAAGCCCCGCTGCTGTACAGGCCGCAATGGATGAGTTTTCGCATCTAGGGCGAGTGGCGTTTCTCAAACGCTATGGCTTCGGTAAGTCCAAAGACTACATGGTCCGGAACCCTCGTACTGGGGAGCCGTGCGATTCCAAGGCGATCGTCGGTGTTGCCTTTGGTAAGCAGTTTCCTAATCAAGGAGCGCTTGCAGCGGAGGATTTCTCTGGTGGTGAAATGACCGTGGTTCCGCTGCTTCAGACTTTGGGTTTTGTCGTTATGCGGGTTGGTGAAGATTGGACGGAAGCTGAGGTTCAATCCACAGTCACTGACTACTTCGAAATGCTTCGCCTGGAAGCTGCTGGAGTGGCTTACAACAAGTCTGGGCACAATGAGACTCTGCGTAAGCAGTTGAGAGGGCGAAGCAAAGCCTCCGTGGAGCTTAAACACCAAAACATCAGTGCTGTTCTCAATGGTATGGGCTTGCCTTTCATCCAAGGCTACAAACCTCGTGGCAACAGCCAATTGCTGTTACGCAAAGTTGTCCAAGATTACGTGTTTCGACATTCGGCCGAAGTCAGCAAGATCGTCGATGGGTTGGAGGAAGTGAAGAGTCCAGCGCAGAAATCTTACTCTGCAGTGCTGGTCGAATCTCCGGTGATGGAGGAGCGGCAAAGGCTCGTCGCGTCTACACGTTCTCGGCCACGTCTACCGCGCAAGTTTGACTACGCCGCTCGGGACGAAGCGAATCGCAAGCTCGGGCGACTGGGGGAGGATTGGGTGATTGGCTACGAGCAGCACCGTCTGACGTTGATAGGCCATCCTGAGCTGTTTCAGAGTTTGGAGTGGATTTCTGACACTCAAGGCGATGGAGCTGGCTACGACATTCTCTCGTTTGAAAGCGATGTTCTTCATCGTTATATCGAAGTGAAGACGACGAATGGGGGGATCGCGTCCCCGTTTATCGTTAGCCACAACGAGCTGGAATTTTCTGCTGAAGCCGGGGAACAGTTTTACCTTTACCGAGTTTTCCAGCTTAGCGGTGAGCCGAAACTCTTCATTTTGCGGGGTGATTTGTCCAGTCAGCTGTATCTAAAACCGCTGGATTACCGGGCCAGCTTTCGCGAGCACTTTAAGTAGAGTTGGGTAACCAAACGAATCTGTTTGCTTTGATTTAGGGCACTGGAGCCACTTGGCCTCCTTTCTGGGGCAAGCTTACTGCTTAAAAAAGTTTGGTCTCGCTCGGATGCTGGCCTTGGATGGACACCTCACCGCGCTTTATGCGCGCACTCATCTCAGGCCCGGCCCACCAGGTCGAATCCAGTCCGCCTTCACGGGCAAGTGCTTCGATCACGCCGCCCTGGGCGGTTTCGGCGAGTAGGCGCAGGGCCTTGTACAGATTGGATTTACCGCTACCGTTGGCACCCGTCACCAGATTGAGTTGGCCTAGTGGCAAGACAAGGTGATTGATCGAGCGGTAATTGCCGATGGCGAGGGTGGTGAGCATCCGGTGCGTCCCAGCTTGAACTGAGTGGCCGATTGTGGCTGAACTGGGGCGGCGTTACTACCGGTCAGCTGGGGTTCGGGAGTGAGGGCGGATGTGTTCGAGTTCATCAAACAGGGCGCGAACCATCATGTTGAGGTAGCGGGAGGTAGCGACTCTGCGGTGGTCGCCTAACATGACGCCGGTGTGGTTGAGATAGCGGGCGCAGTCCAACAGTTTCGAAGCTTGTTCTTTGGCTTGGAGGGTAGGTATCCCGGGGATGGTGGTGATCAGTTGTTGGGATGGTTTGTAGCTGGGGGCCGGAATGTTGTCGCTCCCACTACTCGGGGTGTTGTTTTGGGGCATCTGTGAAATCTCCTGGAACCGGCGCAGGGGCCTGGATTGCTGGGGCCGCGTTGCGGCCCTTTCGCGATACAAGGCCGCTCCTACACTGGGTGGCGCCGGTGCTGACGGTTCAATCTTTCATCATGCCCAGTTCGGCATCATCGAGCAGGGCCTTGGCCAGGGCGCTGAGGTAGTGAGAGGCCCAGAGCAGTTGGGGTTTGTCTTCCATCAGGCCGTCGATGGTCAGGTCGCGGACGTAGCCCATCAGTTCAGAGGCCTGTTCGCGGGCACTTTGGCAAGGGATGCCGGGTTCGATGCGGAAGAGTGGATGGGTCTGGTTATCGCCTTGGTAGAAGGTGGTTTTGCCGACTGTGAAATGGGTTTCTTCGGTGGCCATTGATTGATCTCCCTGAAGTTATAACTGCCTGGGCTGGCCCTATCGCTGGCAAGCCGGGATCCCACAGGTTCACCACGCGTCTGAGGGGCGTCTTCAACCTCAACGGCGGTGCTGTGCGAGTGGGTTAGTCTGCGAAAGCGTCAGGCTAGGCAAATCATGATGCTGATTAATGCTGCGTCTGCGGGTCGGCTGGTTTCTGGATTTGAACCAGCGCTGATTCGAGCAATTTACGCAGGGTTTCGAGCTCGTGCATTGACGTCATGATCAACAGCGACACGGGGGACTTGGGTTGCATCAGCATTGCCTGCTGGGCAACGACTTCCGCACAAAGTGCGTAGTCAGCCGCCATCATCAGCGTGTCTTCGAGGGAGTGGAGATTATGGGGTGGGTCTGGAACTATCTTCAGCATGCTTACGCTCCAACAATGGTTGAGCTGCGATCCACCTCGCTGTCAAACGGGAGGGTGGCAGCTGTACGCGGGTTGACAGACCGAGATTGTTGGCACTCGGCGCACAATAATGTGCCCGCACGTACAGCCGCCATAAGCGTATGCACACGGACAACAATCGACGGTCTGTCAAAACCGATCGCTGAATTGGCAGCGACCGGCCGAGACTAGAATCCACATTGAGCATGTGCAACGAAAAACAGGCGTCGGCAGTATCTTTGGGAAAGGTCCTACAAGGAAGGGGCTATATCTGATTTTATTAGCCAAAGGGCGTAACAATATGTGACTGCTCAGCCCCATAATCCGGCTCGAGCAATCGCGCCGCTGGTCCATCCAGCAAGGATGAGCCAGGCCACAATCAGGCCCGCTTGCGCTTGAACAGCTTGCCGAAGAACCCAGCGATAGCCACCAACCCCAGCACGATAAACTTCTTGAACGCCAGCAAGGCAACCCCAATCTTGGCGAATAGCCCCGCCTTGGCGGCGATGCCACCGGCGACCAGGGCGGCCAGGCCGTAGGGCGCCAGCTTGTCGGTCTTGGCGTCGTAGTCGGCGTATCGGTTGCCGTCGGTAAAGTTGGTGAAGGCGAGGATCTTCGGCGTTTCCTGCTTGATGGTCTGCAGGTCGGCCATCGCCGCCACGGCGTTCAGCTCCAGCACGCCCTCGCGGCCCAGCACGCGGATGCTGTAGTTCAGCGTGGTCTGGTCGGCGTCTTCGGCCTTCAACTCGCGTGCCCAGTACATCTTGTGGGTAGCCTGATCGTAGCTCGGTGGCTCGGCCCAGCCCAACAGTGTCAGGCCGGCATAGCCTTGCTCGCGACGCGCCTTGTTGTCTTCCTCGTCATCGGCCTTCATCTGTTCGAGCAGGTCGGCGTAGTCGATCTTGGCTGCGTCATCGTCGGAAATGTGGCCGTCGTTCTTGTAGCTGATGATCACGCCCCAGCCGTTGTCGGCCAGTGGGTTGACGGCGGTCGGGATGATCATGCCGAGGGTCTTGAAGCCCGGTGGGTTGCCCCAGCCTTCGGTCAGCAGGCGTTCGGTGTCGTCCGGCGACAGGTAGTAGAACGCGTTGTTGAGTTGCAGGCTGGCGATGCCGCTGGGCAGGGTGATGTTGCCGTGCTGTGGCTTGAGCGTGGCCAGCCACTGTTCGGCGGTCTGCTGCGGTTGTTCACTGGCGGTTGGCGCAGACGCGGGAGTGCTGGCGGCAATGGCGGGCAAAGTGGTTGCGCAAAGCAACACTGCCGCCAATAGCTGGCGCAGGTGTTTCATTGTAGTCCCTTACAATTTGAATTAATTTGGCCGCGCAGGATAACTGAAGGAACTGGCCAATCCCCAGAATTTCATGTTCGTTTCAATGCGCCAGCCTTTTGCTTCGAACATTGGTGCAGCCGCTGCCATACACTGTGTTGGATTGTTCGCGAGTGAACTTGCTCTTGCAGGGCCACACTCCAGACGCCATCTGACCGTAGCCTTCCGCCTGCCAAAAACAGTATTTTCGGAATACACACTTACTACCGCAAGAAGCGAACAGATGATTCAACCACCGGATGGATTACCGATTTACCGGGTGCTGACCGGCCCCGATGACGCTTCCTTTTGCCACCGGGTCAGTGATGCCTTGAAGCTGGGTTATCAACTCCATGGCGGGCCTGCACTCACGCTTAATGGCAAAGATGTGATGGTGGCGCAGGCTGTTATCTGGCCAGAGGCGCATGACATTTCGTCATGAGGGAGCAAGGTTGTTCGTCTTGGTATTTGTAGCGCCTGCGAGATCGA
>NZ_BCAZ01000056.1:0-37383 GCF_001320205.1 Pseudomonas sp. NBRC 111123 | reverse complement strand
ATACTCACAAGCACCCACACGAATTGCTTGATTCGATTTGTTAAAGAGCGTTTGGTTAAGAGCTTTTCGTCTCAACCGAGGCGCGCATTCTACGCTACCCTCATTTGCTGTCAAGCGTTTATTTGAAGTTTTTTTAAATCCGCTTTCTTTCAAAAGCCTTCAACTTCAACAACTTACCGCTTGCCTCGTCGCGTTCAACGCTGCGAGGAGGCGAATAATACGCGCTTTGGAATCAGAGTCAACACCTCTATCTGAAAAAACTTTCGTTCTTCATCTTCGGCCCCTCGGCAACTAAATGCATGAAGCACCGCTCTGTAGAGAAACAACCCGTGGAGCGTAACGGCCATGAGCGATACACAGAGCGAGAAAACCCCTGGCCTGTCGGCGGACGAAGAGAAGGAAGCCAGCCATAACCAGCCGCCGCGGGCTGCGGTATTGCACGAAATCATTCGCTCCCAGGGCGATCAGGAGCTGGAGCGTACGCTTGCAGCGCTGTGGTGGTCGGCTCTGGCCGCCGGCCTGACCATGGGCCTTTCACTGATGGCCATGGGGTTGTTCTATGCGCGCCTGCCTGAAGGCGACAGTGCCCAGGTCATCGCCAGCATCGGCTACAGCGCCGGCTTTCTTGCCGTGATTCTGGCACGCCAGCAACTGTTCACCGAAAACACGCTCACTGCGGTACTGCCCATCATGACCACGCCCACCCTGGCCAACCTAGGGCGTTTGCTGCGCCTGTGGAGCGTGGTGCTGCTGGGCAATCTGGCGGGCACCTTGCTGGTGGCCTGGGTGATGCTCGAACTGCCGATCTTCGACGGCAAGACCGACGTGGCATTCCTTGAGGTCGGGCGCAAGGTCATGAAGAACGACATCAGCCAGATGTTCGCCAAAGGCATCGTTTCGGGCTGGATGATCGCCACCATGGTCTGGATGATCCCGTCCATGGAGCACGCCAAGATCTGGATCATCCTGATGATTACCTACCTCATGGCGTTGGGCGACTTTACCCATATCGTCGTCGGCTCGGTGGAGGTTTCCTATCTGGTGTGGGCTGGCGATGAAACCTGGCGCAGCTTCTGGCTGGAGTTCGCCTTGCCGACCCTGGCCGGCAACATCATTGGCGGCAGCTGCATCTTCGCCCTGATCAGCCACGCCCAGGTACGCAGCGACAGCGGCAAGCCGCCATCGCAGCTATTAAAGAAGGAAGCGCGTCAGCAGCAGCCCCGGAACTGAACTCAGCGCGCCGCCAAAGCCCGCTCGGCCGCCCTGCCCCGCTGACGTGCCGGGTGCGGCTGCCACCAGTTCTGCCCTTCGTGCGGCGAATCGATACTCACCCGCTCGCCCATCTGCGGCGTGCTAAGCCGCACCTCGGCCGCAGCGGCCAGGCTGACGATGCGTTCGAAAGGTTCCTGCCAGCCATGGGTGGAAAGGTCGAAGGTGCCGTTATGGATCGGTAGCATCCAACGCCCGCGCAGATCCAGATGTGCCTGAAGGCTCTGTTCCGGCTGCATGTGCACGTTGGGCCAGGCCAGGTTGTAGGCGCCGGTCTCGATCAACGTCAGGTCGAACGGCCCGAAACGCTCGCCGATTTCAGCAAAGCCAGAGAAGTAACCGGTGTCACCGCTGAAGAACACGCGAGTCTGGTCGTCTATCACCACCCAGGACGCCCACAAGGTGCGGTTGCTGTCGAACAGCCCGCGCCCGGAGAAGTGTTGCGCAGGGGTGGCGACGAAGCGCACCCCCTCGACCTCGGCTTCCTGCCACCAGTCCAGTTGCGTGACCTTTGCCGCAGGCACGCCCCACTCGATCAACAGATCTCCGACGCCGAGCGGTGCCAGAAAGCGCTCGGCACGTGGAGCCAGCTGGCGAATCGCCTGCTCATCAAGGTGGTCGAAATGATCGTGGGACAGAATCACCGCGGTCAGCGGCGGCAATTCATCCAGCCCCAGCGGCGGGGCATGAAAGCGCTGTGGCCCGGCCCATTGCACCGGCGAGGCGCGCTCGGCGAAAACCGGGTCAGTAATGAAGTAGCGACCGCGCAGCTTCAGCAGTACGGTGGAGTGCCCCAGGCGCCACAGGCTGTGGTCCGGCGCATCGAGCACCTGCTGGCGGGCCATGGGCTGCACGCTGATTGCCGCCGCCGGCCGGGTTTCCGGCGGTTTGCGCAGGAACAGGTACTTCAGGCCGATGCGCAGCTTCTTCAGTACGCCATCCTGGGGCAAGCTGGCCTGGTTGTGAAAACGTCCGTCCCGCTGTGGCGCCGATTGGTCGCCAGGATTCGCCATGGGAGCCATGAACAGCAACACTCCAAGCAAGAGGAAAGGCTTCATGTTACCCCACTGGGATTACATCAACCGTGAATTGGCTTGTAAGGTCATTTTTCGTCGATGAAACACTGTTCAACAATATTCACGTGAGTTATGCGATAAACGGTACCCCGGCAGAAGAATAACGACCATGATGGACAATCACAGCGGCAAGGGACTTTCATTCGTCAAGCGCATCTACTTGCCGCGCGTCATCGGCCTGGGAATCGGCCTGTTCAGCGTAGCCGCTGCCGTGGCACCGCTATCGCCCCCAATCTGGGCCTGCCTGTTGCTGCTGTTCAATGGCTTGCTCTGGCCGCATGTCGCCTATCAGTGGGCATCTCGCTCAGCAGCCCCTTATCAGGCAGAACAGCGCAACCTGCTGCTGGATTCGCTGCTGGGCGGTTTCTGGACCGCGGCCATGCACTTCAACCCGCTGCCGACCGTGACCGTGTTGTCGATGATGACCATGAACAACGTGGCCGCAGGCGGCAAGCGCCTGATCGTTCGCGGGGTCATGGCTCAACTGGCCGGCATGCTGCTGGCCAGTGCGCTGCTGGGCACCGGGCTGCAACTGAACGCCACGACGCTGCAAGTCTATGCCTGCCTGCCAATGCTGACCCTCTATCCATTGGCGCTGGGCGGGGTGTGCTATCGCCTGGCGATCAAACTGGCCGAGCACAAGCGCCGCCTCAGGGCCCTGAGCCTGACCGACAGCCTGACCGGGCTGCTCAACCACGGAGCCTGGAAAGACCTGCTGCTGCTCAGGTTCCAGGCCTGCCTGCTACAACAATCGCCTGCCGTGATTGCGCTGATCGACATCGATCACTTCAAGACCATCAATGACACCTTTGGCCATGTGGTCGGCGATGGCGTGCTGCGCCAGATGAGCGAGGAACTCAAGCGCAACCTGCGTGAGTCCGACCAGGCCGGGCGTTATGGTGGCGATGAATTCTGCGTGATCCTGCCCGCCACCAGCGAGGCCCAGGCCTGCCAGGCCATGGAGCGCCTGCGCGAACAGGTCGCCAGCTACCGCAACCCACAGCTGCCGCATCTGCGCATCAGCCTGAGCATCGGCCTGGCAGCCTTCCACGGCGACCTCCAGTCGCCCGAGCACTGGCTGGAACAAGCCGACAAGGCGTTGTACAGCGCCAAGCATCGAGGGCGCGACCAGGTCAATTTTGCGCAAGGCGAGGCCGCCCCGCTCAGGCTGGCCTATCCTGACTGAACCCCCTTGCTGATTGACCGGCGGGGGACTGCAGTCATCAAGGAGTTGTACGCGCATGGCCAGGACCGCCAGCCCTCCCCCACGTCTTCAGGTCCGTCGCCTGATCGGCGTTTTCTGCGTGGTCTTCGGCCTCGCCTGCCTGGTTACCCTGGGCGCACTGTTCAACATCGCGGCCACCCTCGACCAGCAGGAGCAACAGCGCAGCGCCTTCCATGCCACCCAGGCGCTGGAGCAACGCCTGCTGGCCTCCCGGCAGTTTCTGTCCAGCTACGCCGTATGGGACGCGGCCTTCGAGCACCTGGCTGGCAAGGTCGACTGGCAGTGGGCCTATGAAGAAAAGAATGTCGGTGAGTCGCTGTACAGCGCCAGCGGTTACGAAGGTGTATTCGTGGTCGAAGACCAGCGCACTACCTATGCGCTGTTCAAAGGCGCGCCTACCGAGGCCGCTGCGGGCAGTTTCATCGATGCGCCTCTGCCTGAAATCATTGATGCCGCGCGCGCAGCCGCCAGCGCCCGGGAGCAAGTCACCCGTTTCGTCATTTTCAACAATTGGCCAGCGGTACTCAGCGCTGCGGCCGTACGCCCGGACAAGGACGTCACCGCAGCAGAAGTGAGTCAGGCCCCGGTCATGCTGTTCGTCGATCAGCTCACTGAGGCCAAACTCGCGGATCTGGGCGAAGGTGCGGGCCTTGCGCGCATGCATATAGAGAAGAACGAAGAGCACGAAAACGGTCACCAGCATGTGGCCCTGGGCGACACCGGTTATCGCCTGGCCTGGATCAGCCCGCTGCCTGGGCGGCAACTGCTTTGGGCCGTGCTGCCGCCCTTGCTCTGCGCGTTGCTGGTACTCGGCCTGGTGATGCTTTACCTGTTCCGCCACGCGCTGCGCAGTTCTCGCGCCATCGACCTCAGCCTGCAGCGTCTGCAAGAGAGCAATCAGGCTCTGGAAGCCAGCGAACAACGTTTTCGCGCAGTGGCCGAGGCCGCATCCGACTGGATCTGGGAAACTGACCGGCAGCAGCGGATCACCTACCTGTCCCAGCGTTTCGCCAGTGTGACCGACGATCCGGTCGAGGCCTGGCTTGGCCAGCCACTGAATCAACTGCTCAGCTGTGAAACCACTCCCTTGTCAGCCTGGCTCGATGGGCAGACCGACACCGACTCGGAACAACCGGCCAACCTGCGTTGCGCCTACCGGGACCACAACGGCCAGAACCGCTATTGCCGTATATCGGCACGGCCAATCCGGCTCGACGGCAAGCTCACCGGCTTTCGTGGTACTGCCAGCGATATCACCGACGAAGTCGAGGCCCATGCGCGCATCCAGCACCTGTCCCTGCACGACCCACTGACCGGCCTTGCCAATCGCAACAAGCTGGCCAGGCATCTGGAACAGGCCCTGCTGCGCGGCAGCGAGTCGCCACCGCTGACCTTGCTGCTGCTTGACCTGGACAACTTCAAGCCGATCAACGATTCGCTTGGCCATGCGGCCGGTGATGCGGTGCTGCAGGAAGTGGCCGCGCGCCTGCGCGATACCACCCGTGACGTCGACCTGGTGGCACGCCTGGGTGGGGACGAATTCGTCCTGGTGCTGGCAGGCATGGATAACCGTAGCGAGATCGACCGCCTGTGCCGGCGGCTGATCGAGTTGCTGCAACAACCCATTGCCTATGAAAACCAGCTGCTGCACATCGGAGCCAGCCTCGGCATCGCCCAGACCCGCAATCAGGATTTCGATGCCGGCGAGCTGATCCGCTGCGCCGATATCGCCCTGTATCAGGCCAAGGCAGATGGCAAAGGCACCTGGCGCTACTTCGCCGCCGAGATGAACCAGCAGATCCAGTACCGTCGCCAGCTGGAAAACGACCTGCGACGCGCGCTGAAGAACAATGAGTTCGTCCTGCATTACCAACCACGCTACCGCATGAGCGACCTACGCATTGTCTCGGTCGAAGCCTTGCTGCGCTGGCAACACCCACAGGAAGGCCTGCTCGCGCCGGATACCTTTATCCCGCTGGCCGAGCAAAGCGGACTGATCGTCAGCCTGGGCCGCTGGGTGCTGCGCGAAGCTTGCCGCAGCGCCCTCGACTGGCCGGCGCATCTGCTGGTGTCGGTGAACCTGTCACCTGCACAGTTCATGCGCAGTGATGTGGTCGCCGATATTCGCGACATCCTCCTGGAAACCAGCTTCCCTGCCCAGCAGCTGGAGCTGGAGATAACCGAGAACGTCATGCTCAACGACATCGAAGGTGCCCTGGGCACCATGCTCGCGCTCAAGGAACTGGGTGTGCGGCTGAACATGGATGACTTCGGCACGGGGTATTCGTCGTTGGGCTACCTGCGGACCTACCCGTTCGACAGCATCAAGATCGACAAGCGCTTCATCGCCGGTTTGACCAATACCGCCGGCAGCGACCGCGCCGTGGTACAGGCGATCATCAACCTGGGTGAGGCGATGGGGCTGACAGTGACGGCCGAGGGCGTCGAGACCGAGCAACAACTGCGCGCGCTGCAGAAAGACCGCTGCCATGAGGTGCAGGGCTACTATCTGAGTCGGCCGCTGGACAAGGCCGACTTCGAGCAATTGTTGCAACAGAAAACTGGGTGGTCCGCCGGTGCCTCTTGAACCGCATCTCAGCGCAGCGAGCGCTCAGCCACGATTTCCGGCAGATCGCGACGTCGCAGGTAGAGGCGCAACGGCTCGCCAATGTTCAGCCGGTCATCTACATGCTGCTCCAGCAGCAGTGCCAGGCGCTCCCGGCACAACGCCATGCGCGCACCCTGCTGTGGCCGCCAGACGAATTCGCTGCAGGGGGTGATGCTGTCATCCGCCACGTCCATGCCGAACGCGTCTTCGGAAAACCGCACGATATGGACGCCGCGCTTGCCATGAAAGCCGACAAAACCATTGAGCTGGTCGGCAGCGCTGCAAATGTCCTGAGAAGTGATGGCCATGACGTAACCTCGCAAATGAATGGAAGTGACGCACGCCAGGCAGGCAACGGTCGCCTCTGTTGGGCGACGCGCAGTGGGCAGCCTAGCTCATGTGATCATCGTTGTGCCAAGGTTTTCACCGTCTGAATCAACCTGCGACGCCAGTAACCCGCCCAGCCAGCTCATGAAAGCCTGGACCCGACGTGGCACATGCCGCTGCCGGGCATACAGCAAGGACACTGGCATGGCCTGCGCCTGCCAGCCCTGCATCACCTCCACCAACTCACCGCTTGCCAAATGATGCGCCACACCGACTGCAGGCACCTGGATCAGTCCGAGGCCCGCCAGGCACGCCGCCGAATAAGCCTCGGCATTGTTGACCGTGACCACTCCGGCCATGGGTTGATAGCACACTTGGCCAGCCTGCAAGTATTCAAAGCCCGCGCTGCGCGTACCCAGGTTGCGCACGTAATGCACCAGGTGGTGCCCGGCCAGGTCGTCCAGGCCCTGCGGCACGCCGTAACGGGCCAGGTACCCAGGGCTGGCGCAATTGCGCATGCTCAACTGGCCGACAGGCCGCGCCACCACATCCAGGTCACTCAGATTGCCGATGCGCATGACGCAGTCGAAACCCTCACGCAGCAGGTCGACCTGGCGGTCGGTACAACTGATCTCCACCTCCAGCCTGGGAAAACGCGACAGAAACTGCGGCAAGGCCGGAATGATTACACGGCGGGCCATCATGGTGGGCATGTCGACACGCAGGCAGCCGGCCAGTTCGGCATCGTCGGCACGGAACAGGCTCTCGATTTCGTCCATGCCCGACAGCAGGTCCTTGCTGCGCTCATACAACAAGGCACCGTCCTGGGTTGCCTGGACGCGTCGCGTGGTGCGGTGAAACAGGCGAGTGCCGAGCAATAGCTCCAGCGCCCTCACCTGCTCGGATACCGTCGAGCGCGGCAGGCTCAGGCTGTCTGCCGCCAGCGTGAAGCTGCTCAGCTCACTGACGCGAACGAACGTGCGCAGCAATTCCAACTTGTTCATGGGTCGCCTCGACTGTTCGACTCAGGCGAACAGTATTTCCGATCTGACTGGATTTAACAGCGGCGGCACGATCAATAACCTGTGAATCCTCCACCACCCACGAGGGATTCGACATGACTCGCAAGATCGCCTTGATCACTGGCGCCAGCCGCGGCCTGGGCCGCAATGCCGCCGAACATCTGGCCGCACGCGGTATCGACATCATCGGCACCTATCACAGCAAGGCCGACGAAGCTCAACGCGTGACCACGGCCCTCGAAGCGGCCGGCGCCAAGGCCGCCATGTTGCAACTGGATGTCAGCGACAGCAGCAGCTTCGCCAGCTTTACCGAGCGCCTGAGTGCAACCTTGCAGCAGCAGTTTGGCCGCGAGCGCTTGGACTTCCTGGTGAACAATGCGGGTATCGGCCTGAATGTGCCGTTCAGCGAAACCAGCGAAGCGCAGTTCGACCGGTTGCTGAACATCCAGCTCAAGGGGCCGTTTTTCCTGACTCAGAGGCTGCTGCCCTTGCTGGTCGATGGCGGGCGCATCGTCAACATCTCGTCCGGGCTGACGCGCTTTGCGCTGCCCGGGTATGCCGCCTATGCGGCCATGAAGGGGGCAATGGAGGTCTTGACCCGTTATCAGGCCAAGGAACTGGGTACACGCGCAATCCGCGTCAACATCCTCGCGCCCGGGGCAATCGAGACAGACTTTGGTGGTGGGGTGGTGCGCGACAATCAGCAGGTCAATGACTTCATCGCCGGCAATACTGCACTGGGGCGGGTCGGTTTGCCGGACGACATCGGTGCGGCCATTGCACTGCTGCTGGAGGAAGGCAATGGCTGGATCACCGGGCAGCGACTGGAAGTCTCTGGCGGGATGTTCCTTTAAGGCCGAAAAACTGGGACCGCTTTGCGCCCCCTCGCAGGCAAGCCAGCTCCCACCGGTACAGCGTCGGTATCAAGAGCGCCAACACCTGCGCGAGCTGGCTTGCCTGCGATGGGCTGCAAAGCAGCCCCAATGGCCATCACTGTTCTGCCTGGTCCTCATGCACCTGCACGCTGGCGGTCATCCCCGCACTCAGATGCACCCCTTCAGGAATCTGGTCCAGTCTGATCCGCACCGGAATCCGTTGCGCCAGCCGCACCCAGTTAAACGTCGGCTCCACCACCGGCAGCAGCTGGCTGTCCGGGTTGCTGTTGCTATCGGTAATGCCGCGGCTGATGCTTTGCACATGGCCCTGCATCGCATCCCCCGCGCCCATCAGCCAGACTTTCACTTCATCGCCAACCCGAATGCGCGGCAGCTTGGTTTCCTCGAAGTAGGCCTGAATGTAGAACGTCGAATCATCCACCAAGGCCATCACCGACTCACCCGTGTTCACGTAGTTGCCCTGGGCCAGGCGCAGGTTGGTGATATGCCCGCTGCGCGGCGCCCGCACTTCGCTGCGCGCCAGGTTGATTTTCGCCACTTGCAACTGTGCTTGGGCCTCATGCAATTCACCCCGGGCGACAGCGGCGTTGATCTGGGCGTTCTCGCGTAATTCTGCACTGATTGCCTCCGGGCCCAACGCCGTGCGCCGCGCCGCTTCACGCTCACGCAGGTGCAACTGCTGGGCGCGGGTTTCAGCCACTGCGCTGGCCTGGTCGTATGCCGCCTGGAAGCGCTCGCGGTCGATGCTCATCAGCAGATCGCCAGCCTTGACCTGCTGGTTGTCCTGAACCTTTAGCTCACGCACCCAGCCAGACACGTCCGGCGCGATCACCACCACATCGGCGCGCACCCGGGCATCACGCGTCCACGGCGTGAGCATGTAGTACTGCCATAGCTTGAAGCCGGCCAGAACGGCAATGGCGACCACGCACAGGGTCACCAGGGTACGAACGACGGCACGCATTGACTCACTCCTTACAAAGGCCCCAGCAGGCGAACTACCAGGAACAGCACACAAACGAACAACGCCGTGTCGAACAGCGCTTCATGCCAGATCCAGCGCCCCAACGGCGTGGCCTGCACCACCAGGCGCAACACCCCGGTCAGCGCCAGCGCCATCAGCACATAAATCAGAAACGGGCTGAGCAACACACCGCCCAGCTCCCACTCACGCAAGCCCATGGGCATCCTCCTGCGCGCGGCACCATTTGCCCCAACTTTTCTGCAACTGCAGCACCGCCCCCTGGGCGAGGCGCAACGGGTCGCTGGCCGGCGCCCGCTGCAATGCGGCGATGAACTGCTCGCTGGCCGTATCCAGGCGCTGCCCGCGGCCAGCGCCCGGGCCTTTGGCCAGCACCGCCTCGAGCTGCTGCAGGTATTCGCGCTCGGCAGCCCCCAAGGGCACTTGGGCCACCGCCAGGCACATGCGCAAGTGCACCAGTTCATCACCGATATCCAGCCCGTGCAGGCCATCATCCCAGCGCTTGCGCTCGGTGGCCGGCAGCTCGCTGGCATGCCGGGCCAACTGCATCAGGCGGTCGGCCATGCGCCCACCAAACCAGCTGTCGGCACCGCGCAAGTCGCGCCGGGTCAGCCGCACCAGGTCGCTCTGGGTCGCGGCGCGCAGGCGCCGGCCAAGCCAGGCCGGATGGCGGAACACCAGCAGGCGGAACGCCAACACCGCGGCGCCCACCCCCATCAACATCGCCAGAGCGCTGTTGAGCATGGTCGCCACACCGAACGTCATGGCATTGAGCGGCGCTACCAGCACGATGAAATGCAGACAATAGGAAGTCGCCGTGGCGCCGGTGCGCGGGTGGGCCATGCCCAGCGCCCCGAAGAACAGCGGCACGCCCATGCCCAGGCAGAGCATGGCGAAGCTGCTCCATTGCGGCAGAATGATCTGCCCGACCAGAAAGGCTGCCGGGATCGCAAGGAAGATGCCGCGCAAGAAACTCAGGCCGATCTGTGCCCCGTTCTCGCGGCTGGCGAACAAGCTGCATACCACACAGGTCAGCACCAGGCCGCCAGGCGCCGACGGCCAGGCCGTGGCCAGCCAGAAGCTGCTCATCACCAGGAACGCCAAGGCACTGCGGGAACCGAACAACAAGGCCAGTGACCAGTCTCGATGCACCGCCAGGCCCTGGGCCACATCCTTTGGTGCCCTGCCCGCCTCGACATCGTCCATGGCCTGGGTGGCGGCCATGGCGTAATCCAGCAGCAAGGCCATGCGCGCCAGGCAGAAGTGCTCGGCGGAGCTGATCTGCTCATCATGCGCGGCATCCCAGATACGCTGACGCAACAGCAGCAAGCCCGGTTGATCGGGGTTGACCAGCAGCGCCCGTACCTCTTCAAGCCAAGGCGCGAGGCGCCCGGCTTCGTGCTCGTCCAGTTGTCGCCACTGCCGGCGCACCGAGCGCGAAATACGCAGCAGTACCATCAATTTCTGACTCAGCCCGCGAATGGCCCTGGCCCGTTGCCGACCGCGCGGCCCCTCGAACCAGGCGTGTTCGCGCTGGGTGTCGATGGCAACGATACGGCCCAGGCTGTCCAGCAGCCCTTTGCGTGCTTCATCCTCGCCACCCAGCATGGCGCTTGCCGCCTGCAGACCGTTCTGCCAGGCCTGGCGCGCCTGGCCGGCGAGTTGCTGCTCGACCCTCATCGGCCAGATCAGGGCGCTGCTGGCCGTGGCACAGAAGATCCCCAGGCAGATTTCAGTGCACCGCGCCACCGCCTGATCGAACACCTGCAAGGGATGATTGATGGCAGGCAAGGCAATGATGGCAGCGGTGTAGCCGGCCAGCACGAACGAATAGGCCCAGGCACTGCGCAATTGCGTGGATGCCGCCGTGCACAGGGCCAGCCACAACGCCAAGGTAATCAGGAACAGCCATGGGGTCTGGGCGAACAGGCCGATGAACACCACCGACATGACTGTACCGACCAGGGTGCCGGCCAGGCGCGCCAGGCCTTTCTGCACCACCATCCCCGACAACGGTTGAGCAACGATGAACGCAGTCATCAATGCCCAGGACGGTTGCTCCAGCCCCCAACGCATCGCCAGCCACAACGCCAGGCCTGCCCCAAGCAGGGTCTTGATGGCGAACTTGATGGCGAGGCTGCTGGGTGCAAACAGGGCCTGGAAAGTGATGGGCACGAATCGGACCTTGCGGGGGAATGGTCAGTTAAACGATAGACAATGGCGAGCAGGATAATGCGGAAACGATTAATTAGCTAGCTAATCATCTTTATCGACAAAAAACGCAGACAAAAAAATAGGCGACCGAAGTCGCCCTAAATGCCTTGCGTGCTCGTGAATCCGAAGGTCAGCGCGGCTTACGCTTGTGCGAATCCTTCCAGATGAAAATGCCCAGACCGGCAAAGAATGCAAACATCAACCCGACCGTTACCACACCCGCGATAACCACATTGTCGAAGAACATGCTGGCCTCCCGATTCGTTTGCCGTTGTCCGATGGATGCAAGGTAACGAATACGGGGGCGGGAAAAATTGATCAGGGTCAATGCTGCCCGGGACCGGGCACGCGAGGCGGGTGCAGGGTTGACCTGCGTCAAGTTTCAGCGCTTCTTGGGCTTGCCCTTGGGTTTCTTTTTCTTCCCGGCGGAAAGCGGCATGGCCTGCTCGAAGGCCTGGCGCACTTCGTTCAGGCGTTTTTCCTTGAGGTCATGGATGCGCTTGGCGCGCTCGGCATCGAAGTCGATGAGGTTGTCTTGACTCATGGGTGGGCTCGACGGTCTACAGAGACTTGCATCATGAAGCCAGGCGCTGGCCGTGACCAGCCCCGCGTCAGACTTCGATATCGACCAACAGGCCCTGGCGCGGGTTCTCGCCCATCAGCGGTGCTACCGGCACCGTGTTGTCGGCGTTGACCTCATCACCCGGCACGGCGTTGTAAAGCTCGGCATCGCCTTTGTTGCGCCGTTGCTGCTGGCGACGCTGCTCCTCGCGCAGCAACAGCACTTGCTCCTGCGGGTCGCGCTGCTGCTTCAAGTCGATGGCGCTTTCATTGGACGAAGGCTGCACAGGTACCACCGGCTTGATGTCGGGAGCCTGTTTGACCGGGTCCAGTTGCGAGGTGACCGGGGCGGCACTGAGCGGGATGATCGGCGGCAGCATGGAAGTTCTCCTGTGCCCACTGTATCGGCCGTCCGTTAGCCAGCTTGAGCGTCAAGGGTATGGGGGTGCGGCCACTCACGACCGCGTCATGCCAGTATAGACAGCTGTCACTCGGGATCGTCCTCAGGGTCGTCGTCGGCCGGCGGGCTGGCTTCGCTCCAAGGCCGCTTGTAGACCTGCTGCCAGACCGAATCCATATGCTCGCGCAGCACCTGCGGCGCATTTTTCAGCGAGGCGCTGTCTTCACGCTCACCGCCGACCGGCTCTTCGCCTGCCGGTGTGATCAACGACTGGCCAGTGATGGTGTAGGCGTTCTGCCCCTCACGCATCTCGATGGCAATGTCATGCGGATCGATGCCGCCACCACAAAAGGCGTGGCTGGCCACGGTCACTTCAGCGACACCGTCCTTGTTCAGGTCACTGACGTCACTGACATCGGTATAGAAGTCGACATCCAGGTCCAGCCCCGGGCAGGTGGTTTCCTGCTCGATCTGCCAGCGCGGCTTGAACGCGTCACCCTCGGCAGCGCGCCCGTACAGGGTGGCCTTGAGCACTACCTTGTCGACTTCCTGCTCGGATTCGGCGTCGACTGCCTGGCCATCGCTGCGGCTGAGCACCAGCAGCCCCTCGCCGTCGCGGTCGCGAAAGTGCACGCTCTTGATCGGCGTCTGCACGCCCAGCACTTCGAGCTGCTCGACCGGGATCGCTGGCAGGGTTTCGAAATTTTTCTGTTCACAGGCAGCCAGCAGCAGCAAGCTGCTCATGGCCAGGGAAGTGTGCAACCAGCGGTGCTTGAGCGGCATATCGGTACGTAGCCCTCGTCAGCAAGACGGTGTTCTGCGATGAAACAGCTAGACTGATGGACTTCTGGTCTATGGTCCGCCCGGCCTATCCGTTAACATAGCCGGCTTTTCATCGCGGGAGTTCAGGCAGTATGGCGCAGCAGTATCAACCGGGGCAACGCTGGATCAGCGACAGCGAAGCGGAGCTCGGCCTGGGGACCATCCTGGCGCAGGATGGCCGCCTGTTGACCGTGCTCTACCCGGCCACTGGCGACACCCGCCAGTATTCCCTGCGCAATGCGCCGCTGACCCGCGTGCGCTTCTCGCCAGGTGACCAGATCACCCACTTCGAAGGCTGGAAGCTGACCGTGCGCGAAGTCGAGGACATCGACGGGCTGATGGTCTACCACGGCCTGGATGGCCAGAACCAGGCTCGCACCCTGCCCGAAACCCAGCTGTCGAACTTCATCCAGTTCCGCCTGGCCAGCGACCGCCTGTTCGCCGGGCAGATCGACCCGCTGTCGTGGTTCAGCCTGCGTTACAACACCCTGCACCACACCAGCAAGCAGATGCAGTCGTCGCTGTGGGGCCTGGGTGGCTGCCGCGCGCAACCGATCGCCCACCAGTTGCACATCGCCCGCGAAGTCGCCGACCGCAGCGCCCCGCGCGTATTGCTGGCCGACGAAGTAGGCCTGGGCAAGACCATCGAGGCCGGCCTGGTGATTCACCGCCAGCTGCTGTCCGGCCGCGCCAGCCGCGTGCTGATCCTGGTTCCGGAAAACCTCCAGCACCAGTGGCTGGTGGAAATGCGCCGGCGCTTCAACCTGCAGGTCGCCCTGTTCGACGCCGAGCGCTTCATTGAAAGCGACGCCAGCAACCCGTTCGAGGATGCCCAACTGGCGTTGGTCGCCCTGGAATGGCTGGTCGATGACGAAAAGGCCCAGGACGCGCTGTTCGCCGCTGGCTGGGACCTGATGGTAGTCGACGAGGCGCACCACCTGGTGTGGCATGAAGAGCAGGTCAGTGCCGAATACGGCTTGGTCGAGCAACTGGCCCAGGTCATCCCGGGCGTGCTGCTGCTCACCGCCACCCCCGAACAACTCGGCCAGGATAGCCACTTCGCGCGCCTGCGCCTGCTCGACCCCAACCGTTTCCACGACCTCGCGGCGTTCCGCGCCGAGAGCGAAAACTACCGTCCGGTGGCCGAAGCCGTGCAGGAGCTGCTCGAAGAGGGCCGCTTGTCACCCAAGGCCCATGCCACCATCCAGGGCTTCCTCGGCGCCGAAGGCGAAGCGCTGCTGGCGGCGGTCAACGATGGCGATACCCAGGCCAGCGCCCGCCTGATCCGCGAGCTGCTCGACCGCCACGGCACCGGCCGCGTGCTGTTCCGCAACACGCGTGCCGCCGTTCAGGGCTTCCCCGAGCGCCAGCTGCACCCTTATCCGCTGGCCAATCCTGAGCAATATCAGGACCTGCCAGCCGGCGAACACGCCGAGCTGTACCCGGAAGTGGCCTTCCAGGCCCAGGGTGAAATCAGCGATGACGAACGCTGGTGGCGCTTCGACCCACGGGTCGACTGGCTGATCGACACGCTGAAGATGCTCAAGCGCACCAAGGTCCTGGTGATCTGTGCCCACGCCGAAACCGCCATGGACCTGGAAGACGCCCTGCGCGTGCGCTCCGGCATCCCGGCCACGGTGTTCCACGAAGGCATGAGCATCCTTGAGCGCGACCGCGCCGCCGCCTACTTCGCCGACGAGGAATTCGGCGCCCAGGTATTGATCTGCTCCGAGATCGGCAGTGAAGGCCGCAACTTCCAGTTCGCCCATCACCTGGTGATGTTCGACCTGCCGGCCCACCCGGACCTGCTCGAACAGCGTATCGGCCGCCTGGACCGCATCGGTCAGAAGCACACCATCGAACTGCACATCCCGTACCTGCAGGACAGCCCGCAGGAGCGCCTGTTCCAGTGGTACCACGATGGCCTCAACGCCTTCCTCAATACCTGCCCGACCGGCAACGCCCTGCAGCACCAGTTCGGCCCACGCCTGCTGCCGATGCTCGAAGGTGGCGATGTCAAGGCCTGGACCGCACTGGTCAGCGAGGCCCGCGGCGAGCGCGAGCGCCTGGAAGCAGAACTGCACAGCGGCCGTGACCGCCTGCTGGAGCTCAACTCCGGCGGCGCCGGTGAAGGCCAGGCGCTGGTCGAGGCCATCCTCGAGCAGGACGACCAGTTCGCCCTGCCGATCTACATGGAGACCCTGTTCGACGCCTTCGGCATCGACAGCGAAGACCATTCGGAAAACGCCCTGATCCTCAAGCCGAGCGAGAAGATGCTCGACGCCAGCTTCCCACTGGGCGACGACGAAGGCGTAACCATCACCTACGACCGCGCCCAGGCCCTGTCGCGTGAAGACATGCAATTCCTCACCTGGGAACACCCGATGGTGCAGGGCGGCATGGACCTGGTGCTGTCCGGCTCGATGGGCAACACCGCGGTCGCGCTGATCAAGAACAAGGCGCTCAAGCCGGGTACCGTACTGCTCGAACTGCTGTTCGTCAGCGAGGTGGTGGCGCCACGCAGCCTGCAACTGGGCCGCTACCTGCCGCCAGCGGCATTGCGCTGCCTGCTCGATGCCAACGGCAACGACCTGGCTTCGCGTGTGGCGTTCGAAACCCTCAACGACCAGCTCGAAAGCGTACCGCGTGCCAGCGCCAACAAGTTCGTCCAGGCCCAGCGCGACGTGCTGGCCAAGCGCATCAGCGGCGGTGAGGCCAAGGTCATGCCGGTCCACGTCGAGCGCGTGGCTGACGCCCAGCGCCGCCTGGCCGCCGAGGCCGACGAAGAGCTGGCGCGCATGACTGCACTGCAGGCAGTCAACCCGAGCGTGCGTGACAGCGAGATCGAGGCACTGCGCAAGCAGCGTGAACAAGGCATGGCGATGCTGGACAAGGCCGCACTGCGGCTTGAAGCCATTCGCGTACTCGTTGCGGGCTGATTAACCCGCCATATTGCCGGGGCCGCTTAGCGCCCCTTTCACGACACAAGGCCGCCCCTACAGAAGATCGCATATTTCTGTAGGAGCGGCCTTGTGTCACGAAAGGGGCGCAAAGCGGCCTCGGTTCGTTATGCCAACCGGCTATTTTCCTGATAACCAAATCATAGAAGCCAAAGTGCCATTATTCAGGAAGGTTTAACCACCTGTTCCTATACTGCCCCAGGACAGTCTCCACAGGGCTTGAACGGAGACGAGTGAAAACTCGAGCAAAGGGCAAGCGATGGAATGGCTGGGTTTGCAACTGTTCACTGAACTGCCAGTAAGCGGGCGCATCGTAATCGACTGCCGCCATGAACCGCTGCTGATCCTGATCGCCTTCGCGGTGGCCAGCGCAGCCTGCTTCGCCACCCTCGACATGGCCGAGCGCCAATCCCACAGCGAACACCCCGCCGCACAGCGGCAGTGGCGCATGCTGGGTGCCTGCTGCCTGGCAGGCGGCATCTGGGCCATGCATTTCATCAGCATGTTGGCCTTCCGGGCCCCGGTGGAAATGCACTACGACGTGTCGCTCACAGGCTTGTCGCTGCTCATCGCACTGGTGGTGGCCTGGATGGCGATGACCAGCCTCGACCGCCTCGAAATGCGTCTGCGTCACTATCTGCAAAGCGCCCTGCTCATCGGCGTGGGCATCATCCTGATGCATTTCGTCGGCATGGCTGCGCTGCAGACCGGTGCCCAACAGTATTACCAGACCGGCCTGCTGCTGAGCAGCGCTGCCATCGCGCTGCTGACCAGCCTGGCCGCCTTGCTGCTGGCCCGTTACTTCCGCAGTGGCAGCGGCACCCTGCACCAGACCATGAAGTATGGCGCCAGCCTGCTGATGGCCGGCGGCATCGTCGCCACGCATTTCACCGCCATGGCCGCCATGACCATGGTGATCCCGGCCTCTGCCGCCCTGAGCCTGCCATCTGCCGACAACAGCCTGCAGCTGGGACTGACCGTGGCCTTCATCACCTTGCTGATCAGTGGCAGCAGCATCAGCGCTGCCCTGGCCGACAAGAAGCTGCAAAGCAAGGAAGACGACCTGCGCCGTTACGGTGTATTGCTCAGCCAACTGGACCAGGCCCGTGCATCCCTGCAGCAGGCAGCTCATTACGATGCCCTGACCAATCTGGTCAACCGGCGTGGTTTCAACCAGCTCTTCGCCGAACGCCTGGCAGAGCTGGATGCCAGCGAAAACCGTCTGGCGCTGATGTTCCTCGACATCGACCACTTCAAGCGGATCAACGACAGCCTCGGCCATGACGCCGGCGACGAACTGCTCAAGGTGATCGCCAACCACATCAAGGCCGCCACCCGCAGCCACGACCTGGTCGCCCGCTTCGGCGGTGACGAGTTCTGCGTGGTTACCAGCCTCAACAACCGCGACGAGGCACGCCACCTGGCCCAGCGCATCATGCAACGGATGAAGGATCCGATCGACCTGGGTGGCCGGCGCATGGTCATGACCACCAGCATTGGCATCAGTATCTTCCCCGAAGACGGCCAGACGGCCGAAGAACTGCTCAAGCATGCCGACCTGGCCCTCTACCAATCCAAGGGCAGCGGGCGCAATAGCCTGAATTTTTTCAACAGCAATCTTAAAAATCGCGCCAGCCTGGCTTTGCAACTGGAAGAAGAGCTGCGCATTGCCCTGCTCGAAGAACGAGGCTTGTGCGTGCATTACCAACCCATCTTCGACTTGCGAACCGGCCAGGTGGCCAAGCTTGAAGCGCTGGTGCGCTGGCAGCACCCACTGCACGGGTTGATGGGGCCCGACAGGTTCATCGGCATTGCCGAGGCCAACGGCCTGATAGTCGACCTGGACCTCTGGGTGTTACGCCACGCCTGCCAGGACCTGGCGCGGCTTCACCAGCATGGTTTTGCCAGCCTGAAGGTCACGGTCAATTGCTCGGCAGCGACCCTGGGCCACGAAAGCTTGCCCAATGAAGTGGAGGTGACGTTGTTCCAGACAGGCCTTGCACCTCGCCATCTGGAGCTCGAAGTCACCGAAAACGCCCTGATGGGTGATATCCAGCAGACGGTGAATCTGCTCAAGCGCATCCGTGGCCACGGCGTCGGCCTGTCGATCGACGATTTCGGTACCGGCTACTCGTCGCTGGCCTATCTCAAGCGTCTGCCCTTGGACGTGCTGAAGATCGACCGCTCATTCCTGCAGGATGTGCCCGCCAGCCAGAAGGATCGCGAGATCGTCCAAGCCATCATCGCCATGGCCCACACCCTGCACCTGGAGGTGGTCTGCGAAGGCATCGAAACCGTCGAGCAACACCAGTTCCTGGCCAGCAACGGCTGCGATTACCTGCAGGGCTACCTGCTCGGTCGCCCGGTGCCAATCAGCGAGCTGCGCCCGCTGCTTGACCAGCTCGATCGCCAGGACACTGTCTTCAGCCCTTGTTGCGATACAGCTCTACCAGGGTCGCCGGATCTTTTTGCAGGTAGCCCTGGCTACCGTGCAGGCGCATCAATTGCGCGGCGAGGCCACTGAGGGGAGTTGCCGCACCCTGCTCGCGGGAGAGCTTGACGGCACCGTCGAGGTCCTTGAGCAACGTGCGCACATGCCACTTGATCGGTTCGAAACGGCTTTCGGCCATCTGCGGCGCCAGGATCTGCAGCGGCTTCGAATCGGCAAAGCCACCAGCAAGGGCTTGAGCAATCAAAGTGGCATCGACGCCCGACTGCTCGGCCAGTGCCACCACCTCGGCAATCACCAGGGCATTGCAGGCCACGATCATCTGATTGCAGGCTTTGGTCACCTGCCCTGCCCCCACACCACCCATGTGCGTCACCCGCTGGCCAAGCACTTGCAGTACCGGGCGCGCACGCTGCAGGTCGGTGGCCTCGCCGCCCACCATGATCGCCAAGGTGCCCGCCTCGGCCCCAGGTGTACCGCCGGATACCGGGGCATCCAGCCAGGCCATGCCACACAGGGCAGCCAGCTCGGCGGCCATTTCCCGGGTAGCGGTCGGCTCGAGGCTGGAGAAGTCCACCAGCAGCTGCCCGCTGCGTCCGCCCTCGGCGATCCCTTGCTCGCCAAACACCACCTCGCGCACTACCGCTGTGTCGGCCAGGCACAGCAGCAGCATGTCGCTGTCACGGCACAACTCGGCGGGGCTCGCAGCCAACCGCGCACCTGCAGCCACCAACACGGCGCATTTTTCCGGGCTGCGGTTCCAGACCGTCAGCGGATAACCCGCGGCCAGCAGGCGCCGACACATTGGCAGCCCCATCAAGCCAATCCCGGCAAACCCCAGCGAAGGCAGTGCAGTACTCATGAACGACTCCAGGCAGAAGATTAGGCAAATGGCGCACTATGACCTCTACGAACACTTCTGCCAATGCGGTCTCCGAGTCTTCGACTGGCCTGAACCGGTACCGCCACCAGCACCGAAGATGTCGAAGTACAGCCGCGACTGGTTGGCCTTGATGCCGCAGGAGTCGATCAGGTACGAGTGGATGAGCTTCCAGTCGGCACGGGAAAAGCGTTAGGTATCCTTGTTGAGGATGATCTTCGCCAGGTACTGGCCGAGGATCGGCGCGTTGCCGGCACCGCCAGCATGCATTTCGGACAGGTCCATGACCTTCATCTTGATGCAGTCACGCAGGAACTGCGCGAGATCTTCCGCCACCGCATCGGCAAGACCCGGGTGATTTCGCTGAACAGCCATACCGGACGAGTTGATCACGGACAGGGCCGGGCCTGTGGGAGCGGCGGTGCGGCGATCCGACTTGCCCGCGAAGGGCCAAGCAGCGGCCCCATTACGCATGCCGTAAACTGTTACCGCCCCGCCGAATCGCCCCGCCGTTGTTACTTACTTCCACCTTACGTGAGCGTCAATAAGCACCACCATGGGGCGGCTGCGTATTTTTAAGCACTAAAAAAGCGCACTGTTATTCCGCTTGTTTCACCTGGATCACGATGAACGGCGAAACCACCACCGCCCAGATCTCTGGATCGCGGCTTTGCAGGTCGAGCGCCTGCTCAGTGGTCACCGGCCCAACAGTGCCATCAGTACGCCACTTGGCGAAGATCTCGCTGCGATTCTCGGCCATTGCCGCGGCAACCTCGATCAGGTCGAGACGGGGGTCGACCCAAATCAGGTCACCCTTGGCCCAGAAACGCTCCAAAGCCTTCCACTCGATTGTCGCTGTCTCGCCGAGCAATTTGGCATAGAGGGTGCTTGTTTGATCAGTCATGGGTTGGTACCCGCAAATTCGGCCAATGAAAAAAGGCCGGCATTTTTGCAGAAAAACCCGGTTTCAAATATGTAATTTGGTCGATTGGCTCCGAAGTTGTGGGGTGGAGCCCAGGATGCAGGCAAAGTGATGGCGCTTTTTTGTATCTTTGTGTCGACCATGCGACAAGCCGCGGAATAGGCGCTTTTTGCCCGCTTTTCAAGCGCGCGAACAGCGCTCTACACTGTACCGGTACAGTTCCGGGACATGTTCCGGGGGAAGGTGGGCATGCAGTGTGGCGTGGCCATGCCGCAAATCCCGCCCGGTCTGTAGCCCTGGCCGCCAGGACTATAAGAATTACAACAGAATGAGTGGAGCACTATGATCAAGATTTCCAAGCTGTTCGCCGCAATGGTACTGGCCGGGGTAGCCAGCCATTCGTTTGCCGCCGATACCATCAAGATCGGGATCGCGGGCCCTAAAACCGGCCCTGTGACCCAATACGGCGACATGCAGTTCATCGGCGCCAAGCAGGCCATCAAGGATATCAACGCCAAGGGCGGCGTCGATGGCAAGATGCTCGAAGCCAAGGAATACGACGACGCCTGCGACCCTAAACAGGCCGTGGCAGTCGCCAACAAAGTGGTCAACGACGGCGTCAAGTTCGTCATCGGCCACCTGTGCTCCAGCTCCACCCAGCCAGCGTCCGACATCTACGAAGACGAAGGCGTGATCATGATCACCCCGGCCGCCACCTCGCCGGAAATCACCGCCCGTGGCTACAAGCTGATCTTCCGCACCATCGGCCTGGACAGCGCCCAGGGCCCGGCCGCCGGCAACTACATTGCCGATCACGTCAAGCCGAAGGTCGTTGCCGTCCTGCACGACAAGCAACAGTACGGTGAAGGCATCGCCACCGCGGTCAAGCAGACCCTCGAGAAGAAAGGCACCAAGGTTGCCGTCTTCGAAGGCCTGAACGCCGGTGACAAGGACTTCTCCTCGATCATCCAGAAGCTCAAGCAGAACAACGTCGACTTCGTCTACTACGGCGGCTACCACCCTGAGCTGGGCCTGATCCTGCGCCAGGCACAGGAAAAAGGCCTGAAAGCCAAGTTCATGGGCCCAGAGGGCGTGGGTAACGACTCGATCTCGCAGATCGCCCAAGGTGCTTCCGAAGGCCTGCTGGTCACCCTGCCGAAGTCGTTCGACGCCGACCCTGAAAACAAGGCCATCGTCGATGCCATCAAGGCGGACGGCAAGGACCCAAGCGGCCCGTTCGTGTTCCCGGCCTACTCGGCTGTCGAACTGATCGCCAAAGGTATCGAAGCGGCCAAGTCCGAAGACACCGACAAGGTGGCAGCCGCCATCCACGCCGGTTCCTTCAAGACCCCGACCGGCACCCTGTCGTACGACGAAAAAGGCGACCTGAAAGACTTCAAGTTCGTGGTTTACGAATGGCACTTCGGCAAACCGAAGACCGAAGTCTCCCCTCAGTAACTGCGTGACTAATAGCTGACCGTAGAAGCCCACTGTGCGAGCAGTGGGCTTTGTTTTACGAGGTTCATGGGCCTGATCCCCGCGATCCGGGGGCCGACCCACCTGAAAATCTTAAAACCGTCACCCGCGGTTTCCTGGCCATACCCCGGCCAGCGAAATGCTAATCAGGTTTTTAGGAGCGCTGTAATGCCTGAGATCTACCATTTCATCCAACAACTGGTTAATGGATTGACCATCGGCAGCACCTATGCCTTGATCGCCATCGGCTACACGATGGTGTACGGCATCATCGGCATGATCAACTTCGCCCACGGCGAGGTGTACATGATCGGTTCCTACGTGGCCTTCATTGCCCTGGCGGGCCTGGCGATGATGGGTATCCATTCGCTGCCGATCCTGATGACCGTCGCCTTCGTCGCGACGATCTGCGTCACCAGTGCCTATGGCTACAGCATCGAACGGGTTGCCTACCGCCCCCTGCGCAACAGCAACCGCCTGATCCCGCTGATTTCTGCCATCGGCATGTCGATCTTCCTGCAGAACACGGTCTTGCTGTCGCAAGACTCGAAGGACAAGTCCATCCCCAACCTGATCCCAGGGAGCTTCTCCTTCGGGCCCGGTGGTGCGGAAGAAGTCCTGGTTTCCTACATGCAGATCCTGGTGTTCGTGGTCACCCTGGTGGCCATGACCTGCCTGACCCTGTTCATCTCCCGTTCCCGTCTGGGCCGCGCCTGCCGCGCCTGCGCCGAGGACATCAAGATGGCCAACCTGCTGGGCATCAACACCAACAACATCATCGCCCTGACCTTCGTCATCGGTGCCGCCCTGGCGGCCGTGGCGGCCGTGCTGCTGAGCATGCAGTACGGGGTGATCAACCCCAACGCCGGTTTCCTGGTGGGCCTGAAGGCCTTCACCGCGGCGGTACTGGGCGGCATCGGCAGCATCCCGGGCGCCATGCTCGGCGGGCTGGTGCTGGGCGTGGCCGAGGCCTTCGGCGCCGACATCTTCGGCGACCAGTACAAGGACGTGGTGGCATTCGGCTTGTTGGTTCTTGTCCTGCTGTTCCGGCCGACCGGCATCCTCGGCCGCCCGGAGGTTGAAAAAGTATGAACAGAAATCTCAAACAGGCGTTCTTCAGCGCCTTGCTGGTCTGGGCCGTGGCCTTCCCGGTGCTGGGCCTGAAACTGAGCATCGACGGCATCAGCCTGGCGGTGCACAGCCAAGGGTCGTTCACCATCAGTATCATCGCCGTATGCTCGGTGCTGATGTTCCTGCGCGTGCTTTTCGACAAGCAGTGGAGCTCGGTGATGGGCCGTCGCTCGGACCGCAAGCTGATTCCGCCAGCCGTCAGCAACTACCTGACCCTGCCGAAAACCCAGCGCTATGTGATCATCGGCCTGATCGTCGCGGCGCTGGTATGGCCGTTCTTCGGGTCACGCGGGGCGGTCGACATTGCCACGCTGATCCTGATCTACGTGCTGCTGGGCCTGGGCCTGAACATCGTGGTCGGCCTGGCCGGTCTGCTCGACCTCGGCTACGTCGGTTTCTACGCCGTCGGTGCCTACAGCTACGCGATGCTCTCGCACTACCTGGGCTGGAGCTTCTGGGTCTGCCTGCCGATCGCCGGCCTGATGGCTGCCACCTTCGGTTTCCTGCTCGGCTTCCCGGTGCTGCGCCTGCGCGGTGACTACCTGGCGATCGTGACCCTCGGCTTCGGCGAGATCATCCGCCTGTTCCTGCGCAACCTCACCGACTGGACCGGCGGCCCCAACGGCATCAGCAACATCCCCAAGCCGGAGTTCTTCGGCCTGACCTTCGAGCGCAAGGCCGCCGAGGGGATGCAGACCTTCCACGAGTTCTTCGGGCTGGAATACAACTCGATCAACAAGGTCATCTTCCTCTACCTGGTCGCCCTGCTGCTGGCCCTGTTGGCACTGTTCGTGATCAACCGCCTGCTGCGCATGCCGATCGGCCGTGCCTGGGAAGCGCTGCGCGAGGACGAGATCGCCTGCCGTGCGCTGGGCCTGAACCCCACCGTGATCAAGCTCTCGGCGTTCACCCTGGGTGCCTGCTTCGCCGGTTTCGCCGGCAGCTTCTTCGCTGCGCGCCAGGGCCTGGTGACGCCGGAGTCGTTCACCTTCATCGAGTCGGCGATCATCCTCGCCATCGTCGTGCTCGGCGGCATGGGCTCACAACTGGGCGTGATTCTCGCGGCCATCGTGATGATCCTGCTGCCGGAGCTGATGCGTGAGTTCAGCGAATACCGGATGCTGATGTTCGGTGCGCTGATGGTGTTGATGATGATCTGGCGTCCGCAAGGCCTGCTGCCTATGCAACGTCCCCACATGGAGCTGCGTCGATGAGCCGCGAAATTCTGCAAGTCAGCGGCCTGAGCATGCGCTTCGGCGGCTTGTTGGCGGTCAACGGCGTGGCCCTGACCGTCAAGGAAAAACAAGTGGTGGCGCTGATCGGCCCGAACGGTGCCGGCAAGACCACGGTGTTCAACTGCCTGACCGGCTTTTACAAGCCAAGCGGCGGGACCATCCTGCTCGACGGCCAGCCGATCCAGGGCCTGGCCGGGCATCAGATCGCCCGCAAGGGCGTGGTGCGGACCTTCCAGAACGTGCGCCTGTTCAAGGAAATGACCGCGCTGGAGAACCTGCTGATCGCCCAGCACCGCCACCTGAACACCAACTTCTTCGCCGGCCTGTTCAAGACCCCGAGCTTCCGCCGCAGCGAGAAGGAGGCCATGGAGCGCGCGCAGTACTGGCTGGAGAAGGTCAACCTGACCGAGTTCGCCAACCGTACTGCCGGCACCCTCGCCTACGGCCAGCAGCGCCGCCTGGAAATCGCCCGCTGCATGATGACCCAGCCTCGCATCATCATGCTCGACGAACCGGCCGCGGGCCTGAACCCGAAGGAAACCGAAGACCTCAAGGCGCTGATCGCCTACCTGCGCGAGTCGCACAACGTCACCGTGCTGCTGATCGAGCACGACATGAAGCTGGTGATGAGCATCTCTGACCACATCGTCGTGATCAACCAGGGCACGCCCCTGGCCCACGGCACGCCTGAGGAGATCCGCGACAACCCTGATGTGATCAAAGCCTACCTGGGGGAAGCGTAAATGCTGAAGTTCGAGAACGTTTCCACCTTCTACGGCAAGATCCAGGCGCTGCACAGCGTCAACGTGGAGATCAATCAGGGCGAGATCGTCACCCTGATCGGTGCCAACGGCGCTGGCAAGTCGACCTTGCTGATGACCCTGTGCGGCTCGCCGCAGGCGCACAGCGGCAGCATCAAGTACCTCGGTGAAGAACTGGTCGGCCAGCCGTCCTCGCACATCATGCGCAAGAGCATCGCGGTGGTGCCGGAAGGGCGCCGAGTGTTCGCCCGCCTGACCGTCGAGGAAAACCTGGCCATGGGCGGTTTCTTCACCGACAAGGGCGACTACCAGGAGCAGTTGGACAAGGTCCTGCAACTGTTCCCGCGCCTGAAGGAGCGTTACATCCAGCGCGGCGGCACCATGTCTGGTGGCGAGCAGCAGATGCTGGCCATCGGCCGGGCGCTGATGAGCAAGCCCAAGCTGCTGTTGCTCGACGAACCTTCGCTGGGGCTGGCGCCGATTATCATCCAGCAGATCTTCGACATCATCGAACAGCTGCGTCGTGATGGCGTGACGGTGTTCCTGGTGGAGCAGAACGCCAACCAGGCGCTGAAGATCGCCGACCGTGCGTATGTGCTTGAGAACGGCCGGGTGGTGATGCAGGGCACGGGGGAGGCACTGCTGACCGACCCGAAGGTGCGCGACGCGTATCTGGGTGGTTGACTGAAAAAGGGCCTTCGGGCCCTTTTTTCTGCCTGTCAGAAATGAGTGACCTGTGCCGGCCTCTTCGCGGGTAAACCCGCTCCCACAGGTACTGCACGGTGTTCAGAACCTGTGGGATCCCTGTGGGAGCGGTTTTACCCGCGAAGAGGCCGGCACATTCAATCGAGGGCTTGTGATCGCCCCCCAGCCTGAGTAACGTGGCCAGCTCTTTGGCAAAGATTCCCCCGGAGCCCGCCCCATGCGCCTCACCCCTACCCTGCTGCTCAGCGCCCTGCTGCCCCTGTTCGCCGGCTGCCAGCTGCTGGCCGAGCAGCCCCGTGACCCGAACATCGGTACCACGCGCATGCAGGGCGAACTGAGCGCTGGTGGCGGCCGGCTCTTGTTCAAGCCCTGCGGGGAAAGCCGCCACTTCGTGATCAACGATGTCGCCGGCACCGGCATCCTTCAGGAGTCCGTCAGCCTGGCCAAGGACGCCAACGCCAAATTGTTCGCCGACGTGCGCGGGCGCCTGACCGGTAGCAAGCAGGCCGACAACGATGGCCAGCTGGAAGTCAGCCGCCTGTACCGCCTGGAGCCTTCCACCCGTGCGTGCGACGACCCCAACTTCAAGCAGCTGACCTTGCGCGCCAACGGCCATGAGCCGGACTGGGACATCAAGGCCAGCGGCAAAGGCATGGTACTCAACCGCGTCGGCAAAGACCCGCTGCCCCTGCCGTTCCTTGAAGAGGAAGTACCCGGCGGCGGCCTGACCCTGACCAGCGAAGCCAACGGCCAGCACGTTGAACTGTGGGTCGCCCCGCAGCGCTGCGTCGATGGCGCGACCGGCGCCGTGCGCCACCTGCGCGCCGAGCTACGCATCGACGGCCAGACCCTGCACGGTTGCGGTTACTACGGCGGTGCGCGCGACAACTGATCGCCGGGCGCTTTTATCCTGCCAGTCGGGGCGGCTAACAGCTTATACTTGGCGGTTTGTGTAAAGCCGCCGGCCGCCCATGGCCGGGATACTGGACCCTGCCATGCTACGAATCACCGAACTGAAGCTGCCCCTGGACCATCCCGACGAAGCCCTGCGTGAAGCCATCGTCCAGCGCCTGGGCATCCGCGACGAGCAACTGCTCAGCTTCAACCTGTTCAAGCGCAGCTACGATGCGCGCAAGAAGAACAGCGAGCTGCTGTTCATCTACACCATCGACCTGCAAGCCAGCAACGAAGCCGAGCTGCTCAGCAAGTTCGCCGACGATCACAACATCGGCGAGGCACCTGACGTTACTTACAAGTTCGTCGGCCAGGCTCCGGACGGCCTGCAAGAACGCCCGATCGTGGTCGGTTTCGGCCCGTGCGGTATCTTCGCCGGCCTGCTGCTGGCGCAGATGGGCTTCAAGCCGATCATCCTTGAACGCGGCAAGGAAGTACGCCAGCGCACCAAGGACACCTGGGGCCTGTGGCGCAAAAGCGTGCTCAACCCCGAGTCCAACGTGCAGTTCGGCGAAGGCGGCGCCGGTACCTTCTCGGACGGCAAACTCTACAGCCAGATCAAAGACCCGAACCACCACGGCCGCAAAGTCCTGGAAGAGTTCGTCAAGGCCGGTGCGCCGGACGAGATCCTGTACATCAACAAACCGCACATCGGCACCTTCCGCCTGACCGGCATGGTCGAGCAGATGCGCCAGGACATGATCGCCTTGGGCGCCGAAGTGCGCTTCCAGGAAAAGGTCACTGACCTGCTGATCGAAGACGGCCAGCTGACCGGCGTGGTGCTGGAGAGCGGTGAGCAGCTGCACTCGCGTCATGTGGTCCTGGCCCTGGGCCACAGCGCCCGCGACACCTTCCGCATGCTGCACGCCAAGGGCGTGTACATGGAGGCCAAGCCGTTCTCGGTGGGCTTCCGTATCGAGCACCCACAAACGCTGATCGACAAGGCGCGCCTGGGCAAGTACGCCGGCCACCCGAAACTCGGCGCAGCCGACTACAAGCTGGTGTACCACGCCAAGAACGGCCGTTCGGTGTACAGCTTCTGCATGTGCCCGGGCGGTACCGTGGTCGCCGCCACCAGCGAACCGGGCCGCGTCGTCACCAATGGCATGAGCCAATACTCGCGTAACGAGCGCAACGCCAACTCCGGCATCGTCGTCGGCATCGACCCCGAGCGCGACTACCCGGGCGGCCCGCTGGCCGGCATCGAGTTGCAGGAGCGCCTGGAAGCCCATGCCTACGTCATGGGGGGCAGCAACTACCAGGCACCGGCGCAGCTGGTGGGTGACTTCGTCGCAGGCAAGCCGTCCACGGCCTTGGGCAGCGTCGAGCCGTCGTACAAGCCAGGGGTGACCCTGGGCGACCTGGCGCCGAGCCTGCCGGACTTCGCCATCGAGGCAATCCGCGAAGCGCTACCGGCATTCGACCGCCAGATCAAAGGCTACAACCTGCATGATGCGGTGTTGACCGGGATCGAGACACGCACCTCGTCGCCGCTGCGCATTACCCGTGGCGCGGACTACCAGAGCCTGAACCTGAAGGGGCTGTTCCCGGCAGGTGAAGGTGCCGGGTATGCAGGTGGCATTCTTTCGGCTGGTGTGGATGGCATCCGCATTGCTGAGGCCGTCGCTCGCGATATGCTCGGCCTCTGAGCCGCCAGCCCAGAAAAACAAAAAACCCCGAACAGGCCTGGCCCGTTCGGGGTTTCAATTACAGCAGCGATCAGTGCGAAACGCGGCTGGTACCGTCAACAGTCATGATGCGCACGCGGTCACCCACGCGGAAGATTTCATTCTCCTGCACGGCCTGGACATAGGCGCGCATGCTGCCATCGTCTTCACGCACAGTGATTTCCACACCCTGGGTACGGGTGATGCCTTCTTCGGCAGCCGAACCTGCCAGGCCACCGGCCACGGCACCGATTACAGCCGCTACGATGCTGCCGCGGCCACCGCCAACGGCGCTGCCAGCCACACCACCAACGATGGCGCCAGCACCACCGCCGATCGGCGTCTTGGTACCTTCGATCTTGACCGGACGCAGGGATTCGATGGTGCCCATGCGCACGGTCTGCACGCGACGGGCCTCATCACGGGAGTAGCTGTCACCGGTCAGGCTCGAGGCACAGCCACCGAGCAGCAGCGACATGGTGGTGAACGTCGCCACCAGCAAAGCGGATTTACGCATGGGTACAATCTCCAGAAAACAGGTGTCCATTAGACGCTGCGCACTGACGGCTGTCACGGCGCCAACGTAAAAAATTTATTTCCATTCAGCCCCTGTACAGCCATGACGGACAGTAATGCGGGCGTTACAGCTCAGACCAAGCATAGCCACGGATTACTTCATCGTCGTGTGCAGACGTTGTGGCATCAGAAAAGCAAGGGGCCGCAAAAGCGGCCCCAGGTAGTCACGGTGCAAGGCGCTCTCGCGCCCACTGCCCGTTGACAAGGCGGTAGTTCAAGCGGTCATGCAGGCGGCTGGCCCGCCCCTGCCAGAACTCGACCCGCTCCGGCAGCAGGCGGTAACCGCCCCAATGCTCCGGGCAATGCGGCTGGGTGTCGGAGAAGCGCGCTTCGGTGGCCTTGACCAACGCTTCGAGCTCCTCACGATTGGCAATCACCCGGCTCTGCGGCGACGCCCAGGCCCCCAGGCGGCTGCCCAGCGGGCGCACCTGGTAGTAGTCATCCGACTCCTTGGCCGTGACCTTTTCCACTTGCCCCTCGATTCGCACCTGGCGCTCCAGCGCTGGCCAGAAGAAGGTCATGGCAGCGAACGGGTTGGCCAGCAGTTGCTGGCCCTTGGCGCTGTCATAGTTGGTGAAGAAGGTGAAACCACGGTCATCGAGGCCCTTAAGCAGCAGCACGCGGCAATGCGGGCGGCCCTCGCCATCGACCGTGGCGAGGGTCAAGGCGTTGGCCTCTACCGGTGGCTGCTCGGTCTTCACTGCATCGGCAAACCACTGGTGGAACAGGGCGAACGGCTCACCCGGGGCCTGGGCTTCGGCCAGGCCATCACGGGTGTAGTCGCGGCGCATATCGGCCAGGGATTGGGTCATGGCTGCGTATCCTTGACGATCAGTTGGTCTTCGCAGGGCTGTTGGCGGCTACTTTCTTGTCGGTGGTAGCGGCTTTCTTGGCGGCAGGCTTGGCTGGCGCGGCCTTTTTCTTGGCGGTGGTCTTCGCCGCAGGTTTGGCAGCGGCTTTCTTCGCAGCTGGCTTGGCAGCCGGTTTCTTGGCTTCTACGGGCTTGGCCGCGGGCGCCTTGGCGTCCTGCACGGCAACCATCGAAGCCGGGGTGGCCACAGGAGCCGCCTGTTGGTACTTGGCCAGCAGCGCAAGCATGGTGTTCTGCGGCGTCAGCAGCATTTCCACACGACGGTTCAGGGCACGGCCTTCGGGGCTATCGTTGGCGGCACGTGGCATTTCCGAGCCCATGCCCTTGAGCGACAGGCGGTCACGCTGCAGCCCGCTCAGTCGGAAGATCGCCGATACCGAAGCGGCGCGTTCCAGGCTCAACTTCTGGTTGGCAGCAGCCACACCGCTGGTGTCGGCATGGCCGAGCACCAGCACGGCAGTCTTCGAGTCACCTTCGACAGCTTTTGCCACGCGGGTGATCGGGCCCAGGGTCATCGGCAGCAGCATGTTCGGGCGATCCGGGTTGTACGAGCTGTCGACGGGGATGGTCACCACCAGTACGTTGTCACGGCGCTCCAACTCCAGCTTGCTGTCCTTGACCGCTTCACGCAGCTTCGGCTCGTACTGGTCCAGCCAGGCCTGGGTGGCCTTTTCGTCGATCTTCGGTACTACCGGCCCTTTGGCCTGCTGGTCATCACCGCCAAACGGCCACCACCAGTGGCTGGCGCTCTCGGACTTGGCATCGGCCTTGGCGACTTTTTCGGTTACCGCCGCTTTCACGTCCTTGTCGGCAACCGTGTCCGAACCGAACGGCCACCAGCTGCTGCCGCCATCCTTGGAGGCATCCTGGGAATGGCTGGCGCAACCGGTCATGGCGGCCAGGCACAGGGCGAGAGCTAAGGTTTTATGTGAAGACATCAGCGATACACCATGAAATTGATAGATATTTTGCCAACGCACTTCAGGCGTTGGCATTGAGGATAGTCAAAGGGGTTGCGTAATACCCGCTTTACCCGATCAAAGGCAAGTGCCAAGCACGCGTACCAGCTGCTGGGCTCTTGGATCCATGAGCACGTAAGGGCCGAGGGTATTGACCACGAAACCGAAGGCCACGTCGTGCTCTGGGTCGGCGAAACCGACCGAGCCGCCTGCGCCTGGATGGCCAAAGGCACGGGCACCGAGCCCGAAGGTGGCATTCGCCACATCGGGCTGGTCGAGCATGCAACCCAGGCCGAAACGGGTCTGGGTCAACAAGGTACGGTCTTGGCCAAGGCTGTGTTCGCGGGTCAGCTCATCAAGCAGTTCGGATTCGAGCAGGCTGCCGTCGAGCAGGCCGGCATAGAAGCCGGCCAGGCTGCGCGCATTGCCATGGCCATTGGCCGCCGGCTGCTGCATGCGCCGCCATTCAGGCTTGTTGGTGCTGGTCAGGATGGCCGGCGGGTTGGTGAACGCACGGGTCGACAGCGCCTCGGGCTCACGCATGGTCACCTGCAACAGGCGCTGGGCCGCGGCATCACCTGCGTTACCCTTGCCACGGGCAATATGCGCCACGCGGTGGAACGCTTCATCGGCCAGGCCTACGTGGAAGTCCAGGCCCAGCGGCCGGGCGGTACGGGCGACGATCGACTCACCCGGGCCACGGCCATCGACGCGGCGGATCAGTTCACCGATCAGCCAGCCGTAGGTGATGGCGGCATAACCGTGCTCGGTGCCGGGTGCCCACCAAGGCGTTTCGGCCGCCAGGGCGTCGACCATGGTCTGCCAGTCATACAGGGCTTCAGCTGGCAGCAGCTCACGGATGGCCGGCAGGCCGGCGCGGTGGCTGAGCAACTGTCGCAGGGTAATGTTCTGCTTGCCGGCCTGTGCGAACTCCGGCCAGTAGCGCGCCACCGGGGCATCCAGGGCAAGCTTGCCCTCACCCACCAGCTGCAGCGCCGTTACGGCAGTGAAAGTCTTGGTGCAGGAGAACAGGTTGGCGATGGTATCGCTGTGCCAGGCCTGCTGGCCGTCCTTGTCGGCGCTGCCCGCCCACAGGTCGACGACCGTCTCGCCACCGACCTGGATGCACAGCGCTGCGCCACGCTCCTGGGGATCCTCGAACAATGCCGCGAACGCTTCGCGTACTGCTTCGAACTTCAGCTCATAGTGACCCTGGATCTGCACCCGCTGTTCTCCGTACGACCATGCTGACAAAGGCGTGCATTGTTTCAGTAGTTGGCGGTTTTGCCTACTGGGCAGGGCCGGATGGTCTGCGTCGAAGCAGCGGTGTCATCTGTACCAGGGGCGCAGAGCGCCCCAATAGACGTTCAGGGGGCCTTTTTCTCCAGTTCGCCGCGCAACTGACCAACGGCCTGAAGGTTGCTCTTGCGCACGGCCTCGACAAACCCCGGGTACGCCACATCGGTGATCGCCACCAGGCCCAAGTGGCCATTCTCGCCATCGAGCAAGCGCCCGCTGGCCGGTTGGTCGAGGTACTGGAACCAATGCGCGCCAACGACCATCGGCTGTGCCAGGGCGGCCTTGAGGAAGTTGCCGTAGGCCGGCCCGCGGTCCTCTTCCCTTGCCACTTCCACCGGCCCTGGCCAGAACGGCCCACGGTCGCGCGAGCCAAACTGGAATTCGGATACCAGCACTGGCTTGTCGAGCTCGGCCAGGCGGGCGAAGTCATAGCCATCTTCGGGTTTGAGGGTATAGAAATTGAAACTCAGCACATCGCAGAACTCGGCGCACGCCTTGACGGCTTCCGGCGTGCTCACGGCATAGCGACCGCCCAGCAACAGGTGGTTGGGCGCATGCCAATTCAGTGCGTCGGCAATGGTCTTGAAGTAGGTCTCGGCGAATACCTGCTGGAAATACTGGTAATCACGCTCGATCTCTGGGTGCTCGGGATTCGGCAGCGGCGCCTCGAAGCCTGGGTCTTCCATCAGCTCCCAGGCTTGCAGGTCGATGCCCCAGGCCTTGGACAGCCCCTGCTGGTTGCGGTACTTGTCGCGCAGCTGCTTGAGGAAGGCGCGCTTGGCTGGCACATCGGTAGTCAGCCGCAAGGTGCCGTAGGCCAGGCCATACCGCGCCTTGGGGTCATTGCCGGGCGCCGCCCAGGCCAGTTCATTGTCGGCGAAATAACCGATCAGCCAGGGGTCGTCACGGTGATCGCGCGTGGCAATGGCCACGGCGCGTTCAGTGGCCATGGCGAACCGTGGGTCGAACGGGTCTGGCATGCGGCCCCACCAATCCATGCCGGTGCTGATGCTGGCATAGTCACCGACAATCGACAGCGGCAAGGTATAGGGCATCCGTTTGGCCTGGCCGAGGGCCGGGTCGCTCCAGTTGCCCAGGGTATTGAAGCCCCAGGCCTGCAGCCGGTCCAGGGTGTGCCCCTGCCAACGCTCGGCGTCCAGCGCCAGCGTTGGGCATTCCGGGGCGGCTTGCCCTTGCGCGGCAGGCGGGCACGGTTTGCCATAGGTGCGCTGGATGTTCGCGGCATAGAAGTCGAACCAGCGGCCTTGCTTGAAACTGCGCCCTTGGGACGAGGCGTTGCCATCGTCGTTGTTGCCTTCACCATAGAAGGCCGTCAGACCGTCGCCTTCACCTGGCAAGGCCTTGAACATGCCCTCGCGGCCGGCAATGTAGGTGCGCCCACCATCGGCAGCCACGGCATTGACGCCCAACGAGTAGAACGGGTGCCCCTCCGGCGTAACCAGGTACCAGCGACCATCGCGCTTCTGCGTGCGGAAAAAACCCTTGGCTTCGAACGCCGGCCCGGCCAGCAAGCCGCCGTAGCTGTCCAGTGGCTGTTTCTGAAGTTCAGCCAGCCAGCTCTTGAGTTGCTGCTGTTCACGACTGTCGGCGGCCTTGAGCTGATCGTCATTGGCGATCTTCTCGGGCCAGTGCCCCCGGGTGGACTGGCCGTAGGCATCGATCAACGCGTGGTAGGCCGCCTGGTAGGCCAGGTTGTCGTCCTGGATGCCGACCCTCTCGATCAACAGGTTTTGCGCCACCTTCGGGTTAGGTATGGTCAGGCTGACAGCCACCACCTGCTTGAGGTCGACCTCACCTGCACTGCTGGTAAACAGCAACCGCTGACCTTCGTATGCCCATGGCATTGGCGGCCCGGCGCGCATGCCCTGGCTCAGCGGCGAACTGGCCTTGAGCGGCACCATGACGGTTTGCGCAGGCCCCGCGGGCAAGTCGATACGGCTGGTCAGCGTGCGTCCATCGCTGCCGAGCACGCTGACGTCGACAGTCAAAGCCCAATCCTGGGCGCTTTGCATACGCAAGGTAAGGAACTGCCCAGCCGACCAGTCCCACACGCCGCTCTGCGGGCTCAGGCGCAGGGTCGGCCGTTCAACCGGATTGAACACCACCCGCCTGAGCACCTCGCCTTCGGCCGTCTGCTCCGCGTTGTACTGCGGCATGCCGGTGCCTTCGGTCGCCACATTGACCACCGAGGCCGGGCGGACGAAGCTGAACAGCGTTTGCTGCCCGGCCAGCAAAGGCGTGCTGAACAACAGGGTAATTACCACGGGCAAGGTGCGGCGGATCATAGGGCTGGGGCTCTCCTTCCAGGCCCTCATGGGCCCGCGACTGAGTAATGGACAACGGGCCGGCGCATCGTGCTCCGGCCGTCAGGAAATCTCCCGCCGGAAAGGCGGCAGCGCATTGAGAATAGCCTTGCCATAGCGCTGCGTGACCAGACGCCGATCCAGCAAGGTAATGACGCCGCGATCCTGCTCGGTACGCAGCAGGCGGCCGCAGGCCTGGATCAGGCGCAGCGAGGCGTCAGGCACGGCAATCTCCATGAACGGGTTGCCACCACGGGCTTCGATCCACTCGGCCAGGGCCGCTTCGACCGGGTCGTCTGGCACCGCGAAGGGGATCTTGGCGATGACCACATGTTCACAATAGGCCCCCGGCAGGTCGACACCCTCGGCGAAGCTGGCCAGGCCGAACAGCACGCTGTGCTGGCCATCGTCGACCCGTGCCTTGTGCTTGTTCAGGGTTTCCTGCTTGGACAGGTTGCCCTGGATCAGCACCAGCTTGCGCCAGTCGCGGTCCAGGCCGTCGAACACTTCCTGCATCTGCTTGCGCGAGGAGAACAGCACCAGCGCGCCACGGGCATCCTCGACGATGCCCGGCAGCTCGCGGATGATCGCTGCGGTGTGTGCCGCCGCGTCGCGCGGATCGGCCTTGAGGTCGGGGACCCGCAACAGGCCGGCATCGCCGTGCACGAACGGGCTGGGCACCACGCAGGTGACGGCATCGCGGGGCAACCCCGAGCGCATGCGGAAGCGGTCGAACTTGCCCAGCGCGGTCAGTGTGGCCGAGGTCACCAGAGCACCATGGGCGACACTCCAGAGGCTGCGCCGCAGCATTTCAGCGGCAAGAATAGGGCTGGCATTGACCTCGATGTCGAACAGCGCGCCGCTTTCGGCCAGCGTCAGCCAACGCGCCATGGGCGGGCTGTCTTCCGGGTCTTCGGCGGTGAACGCGGTCCATAGCTCCCAGTTGCCCTGGGCACGCGTGACCAGGCTGCCGAACAGTGGGTACCACTCCTCGGCTTGGTGGCTGGCGATTCCGATGTTGACCTCACCGTCCATGCCTTCCTTGAGCAGGTCGGCCAGGCGCGTGAACAGGTCATTGAGGCGGGCGAAGCCCTTTTTCAATTCGATGCCGACTTCGCGGATCTGCTCCGGCACCACACCGCCCTCGAAGCGATAGCGCGGGCGCTCGCGGCCTTCGGTGTCCTCGCTGGGGCGGAAGTCGGCGACCTGCTCGCACAGGGTGAACATGAACTGCTGCTGGGTGCGCACTTCCCGCGCCAGCTCCGGTACCTGTTCGATGTACTTGCCCAGGTCGCCTGGCAACGGGTGCTGGGCCAGCAGCTTGGTGAGGTTCTTGGCAGTCTGTTCCAGCCAGTCGGCAGTGGAGCGCAGACGCGAATAATGGGCGAAATGGCCGATGGCCTTGTCTGGCAAGTGGTGGCCTTCGTCGAACACGTACAGGGTGTCGCGCGGGTCGGGCAGCACCGCGCCACCGCCCAGCGCCAGGTCGGCCAGGACCATGTCGTGGTTGGTGACGATCACATCGACCTTGCCCATGCCCTCGCGGGCCTTGTAGAACACACACTGCTGGAAATTCGGGCAGTGGCGGCCGGTACACTGGCTGTGGTCAGTGGTCAGGCGCGCCCAGTCCTGGTCCTCGATGGCCTCCGACCAGCTGTCGCGGTCGCCGTCCCAACGGTTGCCAGCGAGCTTTTCGATCATGCTGTTGAACAGCTTCTGGCTGCGCTCGTCAACCTCGATGTGGAAGCCTTCTTCTTCGAACAACTGGGCAGTGGCCGACTGCGCGTGGCCCTCCTGCAGCAGGATGTCGAGCTTGGACAGGCACAGGTAACGGCCGCGCCCCTTGGCCAGGGCGAAGCTGAAGTTCAGGCCGCTGTTGCGCATCAGGTCCGGCAGGTCCTTGATGACGATCTGTTCCTGCAAGGCCACGGTCGCGGTGGCGATCACCAGGCGCTTGCCGGCGGCCTTGGCGGCCGGGATCGCGGCCAGGGCGTAAGCGACCGTCTTGCCGGTACCGGTACCCGCTTCCACCGCGACCACGGCGGGCTCGCCGGCACGGCGGCCTTCGTCGTCCCAGGCGATGTCGCCGAGCACCTTGGCCACTTCGGCGATCATCAGGCGCTGGCCATACCGCGGCTTGAGGCTCTTGGCTTCGAGAAAACGCGTGTAGGCGCCCTGGATGGTGGCTTTGAGTTCGTTGCTGATCATGGTCTGCAGGCGCCCGGAGGGCTGGATATATTTTCAGTGTTTCGCATGGGGCGGCTATCATACCCCGCTATTGCCCTTTATGCCGCATGGAGATCCGGATGGTTGCCTTTGCCCTGCCTTATACACTGCATGTCCTTGCCGCCCTGGTGTGGGTCGGCGGCATGTTCTTCGCCTGGCTGGTGCTGCGCCCGGCAACGGTTGCAGCCCTTGAAGGGCCTGCCCGCCTGCGCCTGTGGGTGGAAGTTTTCCGACGCTTCTTCGTCTGGGTCTGGCTGGCCGTGGCGATTCTGGCGATAAGTGGTATCGGCATGTTGCACATGCGCTTCAGCGGTTTCGAGACCGCCCCCAAGTATGTACACGTGATGATTGGCGGCGGGATTGCCATGTTCGCGCTGTTCATGCGCATCCAGGCATTGCTGCTGCCGGAGCTCAAGGCAGCGGTGCAGGCCGAGGACTGGCCGGCGGGCGCCGCGGTACTCGGGCGCATTCGGCGGATGGTGGGCATCAACCTGCTGCTGGGCCTGGCGGTGGTTGCGGTGGCCAGTTCCCGGCTGTTGATGTGAGGGGTTCTACGCAGCATTTTCGGTGCCTGTGAGATCGCGCG